>JAZSMS010000075.1:0-4980 GCA_045536015.1 Clostridia bacterium | reverse complement strand
TCTTTCTCGTGCGCTTGATATTATTCTTGAACAAGGTGAAGGCACGTATTATTATTCTTTTTATGTAAAATGCGCTAAAAAGGGTGCAACCTGCAAATTTGGCGCACGCGTTCAGCTTTGTTGGGGTGGCTCTTATTCAGCTGCAGCAGAAAAAGAAGGTTTGGTAAAATCATCGTTCTTATACGGTAACGAATACGGTGTTGCGCTTGACTCGTTTGAAGTTAATGCTAACGAGTGGACCAAAATAGAAATGAAGTTTGACGTTAAGCTTAATAATGACGGTAAAGAGCTTGCTCAGGCGGCAATTTACGGTAACCAGCTGAAAACTGATTTTGAAAATAATAAAGTTGATCTTTTGTTTGATAATTATACGCTTATAAAGGAAACGGGCGGCTGGGTTAACGTTACACCAGAGCCAAGCGTAACAATTCCTTCGCAAACGCGTGTTAACGAGGTTAACCGTAGTGAAAAAACCGCTATCGGTGCAATTAACTACTTTATGTGGCAAGAAACAAGCGAAGAGTGGTGGAAAAAGAGTAATGACACGTTAAAGACTCTAGACGAAAATTCCGGTCAGGAAGCACGTTGCTTGGCTCCTGATAAATATCACTATCGTTTGCCATTCTGGACACAAATGAAAACCGATATAACTGCCGAAGATACAAAGCTTATTGCAGGATCGGTTACGTCTATTCCTGAATTCCCTGAATATACCGAGGCAATTTGGAAACAGGAAATGGAATATGCTATTGACGCAGGTATCGACTTTATGGCATATTTGTGGACTGATAAGGACAGAAAGCAAAACGGCGCATATATGCACCATATCAATACAAAGGGTATGGACGGAAGAATAAAGATGTGCGCTATCATTCAAAGAGAGTCGCAGGATCTTAATGCAATGGCTGCCGCTGCAGTAGAAGATTATTGGTACACTATTGATGGTATGCCCGTAGTCTATATCTATGGTGGTAACGATGCTGCATCAGAAGATCTTATTATAGCAATACGCAGAAAGATAGCAATTGCGCAGTACGTTAAAAACGGAGAGGTTGGTAAGCCTGCATACATAGTTGCAATGGGACTTAATTCTTATTCTGAGGCAGTAGGTGTTTCCTCTCGCGGACTTGATGCAACAACGTGGTATGCTGCAGGTACGGCGGCAACTGAAGAAATGACGGCCGCTTGGGACAAATCTAATATACGCTTAAGAGAAGTTGCTTTTGACCATATAGTAAAGAGCCATTTTAAAAATATGGAAAAGATTGCAAAAGTTGCAAAGGAAGGTTACATGTCAGTTATGCCACTTGCAACACTTGGTTATAATACCGAGCCCAGAATTGTAAATCCTGTTACTTGGATAAACAAATCGGGAAAATTTAATCTTCCCTATGGTGGAAAAACAGGACTTGATCCAACAAATGAAGAAGTAACAAAGAGCGTTTTAGATACGTTAAACTATAATAAGGAAAACGCAAAGTATTTCCGCGCCAACACGGTACTCATTTACTGTTGGAATGAGTTTGATGAGGGCGGCTGGTTCTGCCCGACAATTGCAGTTGATGAAAACGGAAACGTTTTAAAGAACGCTGACGGTACAAACAAAATTAACCGCGAATACCTTGATGCAGTTAAAAAGGGTATTACTATTTACCGTGAGCACGAAGCCGAGTCGGCAATTTATGACATTGATGGAAAAAAGATTAAAGACGTTGATTTAACCGTGCCTACCAAAGCACCTGAAAAGACTGCAAAGCCTACTGCTACAGCAACAATGGATGCAGATGTTTCTGACCAAGAACAAGATCATAATAACGATAAAAAAGGCAACGGATGGATGCTTTGGGTAGCTATCGGCGGTGTAGTTGTAGTAGCGGCAACAGCAGTAGTTGTAATATTAGTTTTAAAGAAAAAGAAAACTTCAAGCGTAAATGAAGATAATCAATAAAATAAATAAAAAGAACGGATATTTTTATCCGTTCTTTTTTAGTCGTTCGTTACGTCACCGTTACCGCTAACGGGAATTTCTTCGCCTAAATACGTTGGTTTCGGCTTAAATATGGTTGTAAAATAGTCTTTTCCGCGGGCTAAAAATTCGCGTGTTTCGCGTAGTAAATTGCCGCTGTAATTGTGCAGGTCGGCTGAAACTCCATAGGCTTCAATACCAAGACTTTGTGCAATAAATAAAGCACGATATAAGTGGTATTCCTGTGTAACGATAATCATTTTTTTTACACCGAAAATTTCTTTTGCTCGGTATACACTCTCGTAGGTCGAAAAGCCCGCATGGTCCATAAAAACGTCTTCAGAAGGAACTAAATTATCAATGGCAAACTGCTTCATTACGTTTACTTCGTCGTAGTCTTTTCTGCCGTGATCACCCGTCATTAAAATCTTTTGCGATGCACCGTAAAAATAAAGCTGTACGCCTACCGTAAGCCTGTCGTTAAGCGTTCCACTTGGTGTTCCGTTGTCGCGCACGCCACAGCCTAAAACCATAATGCAATCTACGCCCGATAAGGCAGAGGCTTCTTCTAAAGAAAGTATATTGCCACGTGTTTTGCTTTTTACGTGCCCGTTTATTGCCCAAAGTGCGCAAACCCCTAAAATGAGTATAAGCAACAGGGCAAGGGCTATTTTTAAAAGCCTAAAAGGGTTTAAATATTTAAAAATCTTAAAAATCTTCATAAACTCTATTACCAAACTTGTTGTTGTTTTTCTTTGCACGAAGTGTTAATAAAATGCCAAGTACCGCACCGATAATTAGTGAAACGACTGCAACAAGAACAAGCCACCAAGGCGAAACACCTGATGCCTTAACTTCTTCTGTCATAGAGGGGGTATCATTGTTATCAGGTGCGGGAGTTAATTCGATAGTTTCTTTATGAACGTGACCGCAGATAGTGCAAGTTGTTTCTTTGCTTATAGTAGCTTCGCCGTAAACATGATTTTCGGGAGGAAGAATGTTTTCTACCTCTTTATTACAACGGGTGCAAAGTCCAAACTCAATACCGGAATCTGCGCACGTTGGCTGTTTTGTTATTGTTGCATTTGTAATTTTGTGGCCTAATTCGTCAATATTTCCAAATTCTGCAGTTTGACAAACAGAGCAACTTCTTATTTGTTGACCTTTTTCGGTACAAGTAGGTGCTTTTGTTTGTGACCATTCGCCAAACGAGTGATTTTTTGTGGCAGGGATTTTTTCGGTTTTTGTAGCATTGCATTTTGTGCAGGTGTGTGATTTGCTACCGTCGGTATTGCAGGTTGCTTCTTTTGTTGTTGTACCGTTATCCCAAGTGTGATTGGTCTTTTCTACATACCCACAAACACCGCACGTGCGCGAATGCTGCGAATTACTTGCAGATTGATATGCACCAAATGAATGCTCTGCACAAATAACCTTAATGCTTTTTGTTGTAGAAGTAGTTCCTATTTCGTTAGCACCGTTTTTAAAGGTAAATGTAACCTTAATTTGCTGTGTGCCTATAACCTTGCCTTTTACAACAAAATTAAAAACAGTTCCGTCTAAAGCTTCTTGACCGGTAAGAGCTAATACACCATAGCCGGTTGATAAGGTAAAGTCTTTAAGTGTACCGCTTGCTTTCCATTCGCCAGAAACAAGCTCAAGACCCGAGCTTACTTCTATTTGAATTAAAGCAGAGGTTAAAGCGGGAGTACCGCTTAATTTTACGCTTACAGCCGTTGTCGAATCCTTTTTAAACTCGGCTGCAGAATCAAGCGTGCAAGTTGCGTTTGCTGCAAAAATGCTGATAGTAAGGCAAAACGTCAACACTAAGCAGAATGAGAATAATAATATTTTTTTCATAGTTTTCTCCTTTGATTATATTAAATTGGATATAATTCCGGTAAGAACGTATGATAAAGTAAATAAATTGCATCCTGATCGGTTACAGAATTATCCTTGTTAAAATCGCAATTCTGCGTTATCGGATACATATTTGGCAAAAAGGTAGAATAAAGCAAGTATATGGCATCATTGTCGGTTATAAAACCGTTGCCGTCTAAGTCACCCGTAACAATTAGCGTATACGTTGCCTTAACGGTTTCTCCGTCAAAAAGCTTAATAAGCATACCCGTTCCTATAATATCATTGTTATCAAGTTGTTTATCGCCTGCAAAAATTGCACAGTACTGTGCTTCGTTTATATTGCTTAAAATTGATGCTACGGTAGTGCCCGCACCAATTTTGCTAACGGTTGAGCCACTGACATTAAGTGAAGAAGACGTTATTTTATCGGGAACTAAAACAGGACGCTCGATAACTTCAACCTCAAACGTAGCGGTTTTGCCTTCAAATGTAACTGTAATAGTTTTAGTGCCGACAGAGGAAGAATCAAATTCGCTTACCAAATAATCCGAAATTTGATTAGACGAAGAATTATCATAATAAGCAGTAACAGTTAAGCCGTCTAATACAAGCTCTTCGCCTACAAAATATTCAAGCTTTGTCGGTGGAGTAGTGATTTTAATTTCGGTTAATTCTACGGGGCTTGCAATGATTTCAACGTCTAAAGTAGTTGTTTTATCAAGATAAGTAACGGTTAACGTCTTTTTGCCCAAAGCAGAATTATCAAATCCGCTTATCTGTGCTTTTGAAAGCGGAACCTTGTATTCGCTGCCGTTATCAAACTTTATTAAAAGCTCTCCGCCTGAAGCAGAAAAGTCATCAATACCTTGTGTGTATGTAAGTTTGTTAGGCAAGGTTATAAGCAAAATTTCGGTTGCATTAACGTTTAACGGCGTTGATAAAAGTTGCGGATAGATAAAGCTGTTGTTAATGTTCCAGATATTTTCAAAATCAAAACCCAAATAAGCTTGTGCGTCAAGTGCATCAAAAATCGAAAGCTTGGTTGCGTTAATATCAGAAACTGTGTTATCTGTGTAATAGCAGTTTTTAACTGTTCCGCTAAAGCCCACAGTGCTTGTTATAGCCCCGCCTTTGGTTTTGTTTTCGATATT
>JAZSMS010000143.1:0-2768 GCA_045536015.1 Clostridia bacterium | reverse complement strand
TCAGCTACCGCATTAGAAAATGCGCACAAAATGGACATCGTAGTGCTTGAAAAAACAGGTACAATAACCCTTGGCAAGCCGCAGGTAGAAAAAGTTGTTTCGCAAGATGAAGAATATATGCTTTCACTTGCAGTTGCGGTTGAAAAGCTTTCGGAGCATCCTATAAGCAAGGCAATATGCGAATATGCTAAAACCGAAAAATGTGCTAAAAATTTTGCTAGTATTTTGGGTGGAGTTGCGGCAACAGTTGACGATAAAAAAGTGCTTGTAGGCAACGAAAAAGTTATGTTGCAAAACGGAATTACACCTATAAAAACCAATTTGCAGGGGTATACCCTCGTTTACGTTGCCGAAGAAAAAATGTGCCTTGGCGTTATTGCGATTTCGGATAAAATAAAGCCAACAAGCGCTAATGCAATAAGGCAATTAAAAAATATGGGCAAACACGTTGTAATGCTAACGGGCGATAATGCTTCTTCTGCCGCGCGCGTTCAATCTCTTGTCGGGGTTGATGAAGTTATCTCTGACGTTTTACCCGAGGATAAGGCAAAATGTATTGACGAGCTTAAAAAACAAGGCAAACGCGTTATAATGGTTGGTGACGGAATAAACGATTCGCCTGCGCTTGCCCTTGCCGATATCGGTATTGCAATAGGTGCAGGAGCCGATATAGCACTTGACTGTGCTGACGTTGTACTTGTTAAAAACGATTTATTTGACGTTGTTACCGCTATAAAGCTAAGTAAACGCGTTGTAACAAATATAAAGCAAAATTTATTCTGGGCGTGTTTCTATAACGTAATTTGTATTCCACTTGCGGCGGGTGTGTTTTACCCGATAACGTTAAACCCAATGATAGGCGCCGCGGCAATGAGCGTTAGCTCGTTGTTTGTAGTTTCTAACGCACTCAGATTAAAATTATTTAATAAGGAGAAAAAGATGAAAAGGACAGTTATTATCGAAGGAATGATGTGCAAGCATTGCAAAAAACACGTTGAAGACGCCCTTAAAGCGTTAAACGTTAAATTTGAGGTTTTGCTTGAAGAAAAATGTGCTATTGTAGAAGGCGAGGCAACCGATGCCGAAATTATTTCTGCTATAACAGAAGCAGGGTATGAGGTTGTTGAGATTAAGTAAAAAATAAAACAACAAAAGCTCTGCTTGTGCAGAGCTTTTTTCTTTATACAAGATTTTTATTTATTTCTTTCTTAAATTTGGCAAAAGTGCAAATATGCTGGCCGAAATGCCTACGCCAAGCGCCATTGCAAGCACAATTAAAACAGTTGTTAAGCCATAATGCGCAAACTGACCGTTGTTTAAAACAAGTGCGCTTGCGGTGTAGTATAAACTGCTTCCCGGCACAAGCGGTATTATTGCCGAAATTAAAAACAGGGTAGTGGGAGTGCGAGTAATTCGTGCCGAAATTTGCGAAAATAAATCTGCACAAAACGCGGCGATAAGTGATGCCCAGAATACGTTAAGCGCAAGTGCACCTTCGCATAAAAGGTAGATAAGCCAGCCAAAAAGTCCGCCAAGCGAGGCAAGCGCAAGGTGTTTTAGGTCGAGGTTAAACACAAGCGCAAAGCCCATTGAGCCTAAAAGCGCGGGCACAAGCTGAATATAACCGTTTGCAGACGAAAAATGATTGGCATCGGCGCCGGTTATCAAAAGCGACATCATAAAGCCGCCGGCTAGCATAAGCGCGATTATAAGCGAGTGTATAAGCCTTAATGATCCTGAAAGTGTGTCGCCTATAAGCATATCGCGCATTGAGTTAACTGTTGCAATACCGGGTATTAAAAGCATTATAACACCGATAGAAATTTTATCAATACTTATGTTTGGAATTAAAAAAGAGCAAAGGCAAATTGCTATTCCGATAAAAAGCGAAATTATAAGATAAAACATTGCCTTGTTTTTTATAATGCGTGGAAGATAAGTGCTTAAAAAGCAGGCGATAATACCAAAAAGTGCCGCTAAAAGTGCATCAAAAATGCTTCCGCCAAAGAAAAACGCAAACGAGCCCGCCGCAAAGGCACTGCCGATATAAGCCTTTATAAAGCGCGGCTTTGTGTTTTTAATTTGTTCTATTTTCTCTTGCAATTCTTCAATAGATAAGGGACTTTCGCAACAAAGGCGGCTAAGTGCGTTAAAGCGTTCGATACGGACAAAATCGGTAGAAGAATCGGATAAAATTCTTCTCGAAATGGTGTACTGTTCATCATCAGAAAAAGTAACGGTTAAAACTATTGATGAGGTTATTACAAAAATATCTACCTTTTGAGCTCCGTATGCTTTTGCAAGGCGCGAAAGAGTATCTTCAACTCTGTTTACCTCTCCGCCCGAGGCAAGCATTTCTTCGCCAATATCTAAAAATAAATTTACAAGCTTTTTGTTGTTCATTTTATTTCTCCTAAAAGAATATATACTTTTTCATCAAGCATATTGAAAAATATATTAAATTTTTCGGGGAATTTTATAAGCTCTTCTTTTTGAATTTTTGTTAGTTGTTTAATGCGTGCTTCTAATTTAGAAGCGTTACTTCTGCCCGTTGTTTCCCATGGCCAAACCATTATAAATTGAACCAAGTCGGATCGTAGCCATGTCGTTCTGTGAGCCAAGGAGTTGTCTGGGTTGGTTGTCTTCCTAAGACCGCTTGGCCTCCGACTTCTTTTTGAATTTTTGTTAGTTGTTTAATGCGTGCTTCTAATTTAGAAGCGTTACTTCTGCCCGTTGTTTCCCATGGCCAAACCATTATAAATTGAACC
>JAZSMS010000064.1:0-3412 GCA_045536015.1 Clostridia bacterium | reverse complement strand
CCAAACGTATTCTTTCGCTCTATGAAAGAGAGTTTGAGGACCGTCTTTCAAAGGATGAATATGCATGGCTTGCAGAGCGTGGTTGTGTGAAAACCAACGGGGATTATGACGGTCACTTCAAATCTGCATGGCAGATTGTTGTTCTCGCAAGCAAGGATATTCAAAATAAACTCCTTGCCATCGGAGAGCGAATCAAGGCAAAGTATCAGGCTGACTTTGAAGCGCTGAAGGCACCTTATGCCGAGGCTGTACTGGAGTCGGTTCCTGCACACCTTAGGAAGGTAAAGGAGTATGAACTGCAGAGTGTATTCCACGCAGACGGATGGTTCCTGGTACACTGCATCACAACGCTTCTGAAGAACGCTAAACTGAAGGAGCCTACCGAAGGCCAAAGAAAATCGCTGACCACGCTCATTGCCAACGTATAAGCAAAGCGTTTTGCGGATGATTATGATTAATATGTGAGGGTTTAAAGTCATACGAAAACTGGAAGAAATATCTATTTTGTAGCCAATAGTCAAATAAAAAAAGACGGCATTTGCCGTCTTATTTTATTTAGCGACGGGATTCGAAGCTTGAGAAGGTGCGTAGCGTAAAAAAACAGTACAGTGCACTGTTTTTTAGCGGAGCATGCGCAAGTTGGGTACTGTGAGCATTGCATAGCAAGCGGAACGGTCAACGAGCGCGTCAAGGCGCGTAGCGCATTGTTCCTGTCGCCTCGACCAACAAAAAAGGAACTTTTGTCTACCAAAAGTTCCTTTTTTGTTTATCCAAGCCGCAGGCTTGGCATATCATCGCCGCACAACGTGCGGTGCATATCATCAGCCCCTTTGGGGCTGTATCTCATCACGCGCCAGCGTGCATCCTTCTGCGGCTTGATGATATACAAGGCTTCGCCTTGATTTATTTGCAGTAGTGTGATATAATTGATATGGAAAGGCGGTGATTTTGTGAATGTAAAGAACAAGTCAAACAGTGAAATTGAAAGATTGATTACGGACGCATCGTTTTCGTATAAACTACCTTGGTTTTATAATCACCCTTTTGCTCTCAGATGTGAATTGGGCATAGGTGACTCAAAGCATGTTTACTTAAAAAACGCCAAGAAACGAGCTTTTGAAATATTCGATATTCTTTTCCAAAATCCGCCCGATGCAATATTTTTCGATTATTACATTGAAGATCTTTCTACGGCTAATGAAATTTACATCAATAATGCCATTAACTATCTCAAGAGGAACATAAAATTTCTTGCACAGCATGTAAACAAATATGAAAACACCATCGTATTCAACATTCCGCTTGACGAAGATGAAAAAGAAAATAATGTTCAAAAAAATCGTATTATATGCTATACAGATTCCAAGTATCCTTACAAAAAAAGAGCAATAGAAAATTTTTCATGGGGATCAAGAACAGTACATTTTGTGTCTTTTGAAAACGAATGCATTTTAAGCATTTATGACGATAGAGGTTGTGATATTGTTTTTACGACAAAAGAAAAAATGCGAGAATTTTATAACAAATTGAAACCGTATTTTCTCGAATATGATGCAGAAGAAATGTCGAGGCGTTTTAATGATTAAATGCTGATGACATACCAGACACCTTTTGTTCGTTTTTACCCCTGTTTAGACACCTTTTCACCCGTTTAAGGCATATAAAATGAGACGGCATTTGTCGTCTTATTCGTTTTTTGTGACAGGATTTGAAGCTTAAGAATGGGGGGGGTAGCGCTCTTTCCCACATTCCCTATTGCCACCAACTTTTTCGCAGTCGAATATTCCTTTTTTTAACTCATAAAATTAAATAAATTATTTTAGGCGGTGAAAACTTGAAAAGGAATATGTTTCTTTGGCAATTTACAGGTTTTTCTTTTACTGTTTTTTTAGGAACTCTTTTGCATTTTTTATACAACTTAACTAATCAAAGCGTGCTTGTTGCACCGTTTTCGGCAATAAACGAATCTACCTGGGAGCATATGAAATTACTATACTTTCCTACGTTTATCTTTGCGATGATACAAAGCCGTTTTTTTGCAGATTGCAAAAATTTTTGGTGCATAAAGCTTGTAGGAATTGTTGTGGGCCTTGTGCTTATTCCCGTTATTTTTTACACCTATAACGGTGCGTTTGGCAAATCGCCCGACTTTGTAAATATTGCAATTTTCTTTATCAGCGCTCTTTTGGCTTTTTTACTTGAAGCACGTCTTTTTAAAAGCGAAACTTTTAATTGCACTAGCCCACGACTTGCTTTTTTAATTATTTGCTTTATCGGAATTTTATTTGTGCTTTTTACTTTTATTACGCCAAAAATTCCGTTGTTTAAAGCCCCTTAATATCTTAACCGCCTATTGACTGATGATCATCTGTTGCAGGGTTATCAATAAGCTTTCCTTCTTGCGTAAATCGCGAGCCGTGACAAGGACAGTCCCACGAATGTTCGGCACGGTTATATTTTAAAGCGCATCCAAGATGCGGACATCTGGGTGCGGTGGGTGTAATAATTCCAAGCACCGACTCAAACGCGTTTACAGCAAGTTGGGGATGCAGTATGCTTCGCGAGGGCGAAAAGACCTCGGCAAACGGTTTTTTTCTTTCGCAGACAAGGTCGCAGATAATATCTGCCGCCACCATTGCGTTTGTCATTCCCCATTTATTAAAGCCCGTAGCCACAAAAGTATTTGGCGTTGATTTTGAATACTGACCAATATATGGAACGCCGTCTAACGTCATACAGTCCTGCGTTGCCCAACGGGCAACGATTTTTGCATCTTTATAATGCTTTTTTGCAAACGCTTCAAGCTCTTGCCAACAGCCGCCCTGCTTACCCGTTCGGTGTGCGCCGCCGCCTAAAAGCAATAAATCTCCATAATTTCTGAACGATAGTCCCGTATCGGCATCATCTACGTACATACCATTGACGTTTTGCGCGTTTTTAAGCGCAATAACGTATGAGCGGTGCTGATAGAGCTTTAAAAAATACGAGCCGTGCTTATTAATTATCGGAAAATGCGTTGCAACAATAAGCTTATTAAATTTTATACTGCCCTTATTCGTTTTTACTTTGCCGGGTAAAAACTCGATCACCTTGGTGTTTTCATAAATAGAAAGATGTTTTGCTATCGAATACAAAAATTTTAACGGGTTAAACTGCGCTTGATTTTTTACTTTAACAGCGCCCAAAGTTTTTAAAGGAAGCTCGTTTGTATCCGAAAATTCAGCTTTTACGCCCAAAGTTTTCAGTGCCGCAATTTCTTTTTTAATTTTTTGAACATCAGTAGTAGAATAAACAAACGAATCTTTTTCTTCATAATCACAATCCACCTTTTTGCAAAGTAGGGCATATTCCTCCATTGCCTGCTTTTGCGCCTTTAAATAAAACCCCGCCTTGTCCTTTCCAAAACAATTTA
>JAZSMS010000155.1:0-13605 GCA_045536015.1 Clostridia bacterium | reverse complement strand
CGGTTAATATTGTGTGCAAAAAAATTATTGTTTAAAATAGGAGGTATTAAAAAAATTCTTGAATATCAATAAAAGATAGTATATAATCAAAACGAACAATAAACAACATAAAAAACTAACTTATGTTCTTACGGAGGTGTTATAAATGAAAAAAATGTGTGTTATTGTTTCTTTAGTTATAATTTTGCTTATAACAGGCTGCAGAGGAAAAGTCGATATAGATATAAACGATTATAGGCCTTTGGAAAACTACACTTTTCAAGAAAATGACTTTATAATGCGAAAAGGCAAAGAAGAGACCGATATTTTGGGAGGCATATATTCATTAAAAGGATTATCGCCTTATGAGTACGTTGCACACATACAAAATTCGATATACGGCAATCGCAGCAAAACACTTTATTGCAATAATGACGCTCAAGAGCCTATTCTTTGTATTGATCCGTGTGAAATAGAGATTTTTATCAAAGATGAACAGCTTACTATTAAAGATAAAACTGTTGTCAGACAGCTTGTTGATGTCATAAGAACCCAAAAAGAGACAACCTATTTTAAAGGACAATATACTGTGAATTTTGTTTTTGACGTGCGTTGCGATTTAAAGTGGGAGTGTTCTATGCTTGTTGATGAAAAAGACATAAAAATGATTTGGAATGTTAGCGAAAGCAACCAAAGATATATTTATGATATCACCGATATATTAGAGCAACATTCTATAGCGGAAGATATTTATTCATTGCTTGAGCAATAATGCTTTGCTAAACAAAAGCATTGCAATTTTAATCAGTTTTAAAATGCAAAAACCCGACTTTTCAGTCGGGTTTTTATTATTTTACATGATAAAGTTTTTTAACCTGATACTGCGGCTGGCAGGTAATGTTTATGCCAAGCTTTTTAAAGGTTTTTATATCAACCTAAGAGAATTACTAAAGGAGTGCGTCTCGAATCCGCGTAATTTATCAATATGCAAGCGCGGGCTGTTCTTCTGCAGCTTTGGTAATAAGTTATTTTGCTGCTTCGGCAATTACGGCGTCTTCGGCGACTGCTTTTTCTTTTTTCCTTTTAACAATAAATATTCTGCAAAGAATAAATGCGGTGATAAACAAGGCGGTTAGGGCAAGTAAAACAAGTCCACCGTTTGTTATTTTAGCAAAAATTACGCTGATAAGTGGCGTTACAATGCCGATGATTTCGGCAGGAATATTTTCTAACAACAAGTTGGAAATTCCTACAACAGAAGTGCCTGCAAAGCCGATTATAAGAACAACGCAAGTTGCAAGGAAATAAACTGAGCCAAGCCACATAAAGCCCTTAAAGCGCGGGAAGCGAAGTGCATAAATTAAGCCGGAAAGTATTATAACAGCAGCTATGCAGATCTTTAAAATTGTACCGCTAAGAACAAAGGTTAGCGCTTGCATCATTTCGTTATTTTCTTCCGTGTTTATAATTTGGCTTGCGTCAGGAAGTTCTGCTACAATCTCTTCGGCAAAAGTGTCAAGCTCTTGCGAAAGAGTTGTTTTTAATTCTTCCTTTGAAATTTGCTCTTCTTCGGGAACGTATGGGTGCATAATATCAACTATTTCGTCAATATTTTCGTTAAAAAGTTGCTTTAAATCGTCTGCCGAAATGCCTTCGGTTGCCTCGCCCTTAAAGGCTGCCGAAAATTCTTCGGAATAAAGCTCAATAAATTCTTTTCCAACGTCAGATTCAAGAACTTGACTTATTACTTCTTTAGGAATACCACTTTCGTTTTCTTCGGGCATTACGTTGTCTAAAAGTGCTTCAACGTCAATGTCCGAAACAACCTGCTCGATAGTATTGGGGGTTATCATATTTGTCGCCGCCGAAACAATGGGGGTTGCTATAAGCATTGCAAAAAGAGCAATACTTAATACGCTGGCAAGAATAATGCCAAAAATATTTAGAATAATTTTAACTGCTTTCATTTTAAACACCTCTTTTGTTAAATTATAAAAATATTATAGCACACTTAACGTCAATTTTGCAATAAAAAAAGAGCCTTAAGTCAGGCTCTTAAAAAATTATAAGTTATAATACTTTTCAAATTCTGCAGGGTGGGGGATAGCGGCAAGCTCTTTAAGCTCGGCACGCTTGTTTTTGATAAAGTTGTTAAGCAACTCTTCGGGGAAAACTCCGCCTGCGGTAAGGTAATCGTGGTCAGTCTCAAGCGCGTTAAGAGCTTCGTCTAAAGTGGTAGGAAGACCCTTAAGCTTTGCCTTTTCTTCTTCAGGAAGGTTATAAAGGTTTACGTCGTAGGGACCCCAACCGTTTTTGTGCGGGTCGATCTTATTTTTAACACCGTCAAGACCTGCCATTAAAATTGCGGCATAGCAGAAGTAGGAGTTGCAGGTTGCATCGGGGTTTCTAAGCTCAAAGCGGCGCATCTTAGGAGTTTTTGCATAAGCGGGAATACGGATAACTGCACTGCGGTTTGAAGTTGCGTAGCCAACGGTTACAGGTGCTTCAAAGCCGGGAACAAGACGCTTGAACGAGTTTGTACTGGGGTTAGTTAAAGCGCAAAGCGATGCGATGTGCTTTAAAAGTCCGCCCATAAAGTAATGTGCAGTTTCGCTTAAGTGCGAATATCCGTTATCGTCAGAGAAAACAGGCTCGCCGTCCTTTAACAGGAGCATGTGAACGTGCATACCATTGCCTGCCTCGCCATAAACGGGCTTGGGCATCATAGTAGCAGTTTTGCCATATTTAAGCGCGGTGTTGCGGATGATGTACTTAATCATCATCGAAGCGTCAGCCATCTCACTCATTTTACCAAGCTGAGGCTCAATTTCAAACTGACCTGCGGCACCAACCTCGGGATGATGGTATTTAATTTTAATGCCTGCCTGTTCCATGAGCATACACATTTCGCTACGGCATTCGTATGTTGGGTCAAACGGCTTTGCAATGTGATAGTTCTTTTGCTTTGCAACAACTACACCCTTGCCTTCAACACCGCTGTTCCAGTGTGCCTGATTTACGTCAATTTCCATACCTATTGAGTTGGCACTAACGTTCCAGCCAACGTTGTCAAAGAGATAAAATTCAAATTCGGGAAGAATAAGCATAGTGTCGGCAATGCCCCAGGCTTGCATATATTTTTCTGCCGCAAGAACGATGTTGCGGGGGTATTGTGCAAGGGGACGGTTTGCGGGCGAATCAATAATCATCGCGTTACCCGTCATCGAAAGTGTAGGAACTTCGCAAAACGGATCGATAACTGCAGTATCGGGATCGGGAATAAATACCATATCACTCTTTTCTACTACTGCATAGCCGTAGTTAGAAGCATCAAAGCCAATGCCCTCGGTTAAGGTGCTTTCATCAAAGTGATTTGCAGGAATGGTTACGTGGCGAAACTGACCGTTAATGTCAACCATTTTAAAGTCGATCATCTCAATGTTGTTTTCTTTGATAATGTTTAAAATATCAGCAACTGTTTTTTTCATATCTTTCTCCTAAAAAATATTTTTTTAAATTATACCATATTCTTCTAAATAAGTCTATACACAATTAAAAAAATGTAAAAAGAGGGAATAAAACCCTCTTTTTAACGTATTCCATATTTTTCTATAATGTAGTCCATATCCTTATCGCCTCTGCCTGAGAGGTTAATTAAGATAGAGCCCTTGCCAATTTGCTTTGCAAGCTTCATTCCGTATGCAACTGCGTGTGCACTTTCAATAGCGGGGATAATACCCTCAAGGCGCGAAAGTGTAAAGAAAGCATCAATGGTTTCGTCATCGTTAATAACATCGTACTTAACTCTGCCAAGAGTGTGAAGAAAGGCGTGTTCGGGGCCGGAGGAGGGGTAGTCGAGTCCGCTTGCAACAGAATAAACGGGAGCAGGCTCGCCAAGATCATCCTTAAGCATAATGCTGTTAAAGCCGTGCATAATGCCCTCGGTGCCGTATTTTAAGCTTGCGGCGTGATCGCCAAGCTTTTCGCCACGACCAAGAGGCTCGATGCCGTAGATGTCAACGGGATCATTCAAAAAGCCCGAGAAAATACCCATAGCGTTTGAGCCGCCACCAACGCAGGCAACAACCGCATCAGGAAGTTCACCCGTCATTGATAAAAACTGCTCGCGTGCTTCAATACCGACAACGCTCTGGAAATCACGCACCATCATAGGAAATGGGTGAGGTCCTAAAACCGAGCCGATGCAGTATATAGCATCTTTATATTCTTTTGCATAGGCGGCAAAGGCGGCGTCAACGGCTTCCTTTAAGGTCTGTAAGCCTTCGGTAACCTCAATAACGTTTGCGCCTAAAATTTTCATTCTTGCAACATTGGGTGCCTGCTTCTTAATATCAACAGCACCCATGTAAATATCGCATTCAAGACCAAAGTACGCAGCCGCAGTAGCAAGCGCAACACCGTGTTGACCTGCGCCCGTTTCGGCAATAACCTTTTTCTTGCCCATAAACTTTGCTAAAAGTGCTTCGCCCATGCAGTGATTAAGCTTGTGTGCGCCGGTGTGGTTTAAATCCTCACGCTTAACGTAAAGCTGAACGTTTCCAAGTGAAGCAGAAAGACGCTCGAGGTACGAAATAGGTGTAGGTCTGCCTTGAAATTCGCGGCGGATACGGCGAAGCTCGCTTACAAACTTGCTTGATTTGCAAATAGTAAAGTATGCTTCTGTAATTTCGTCCATTGCCTTTTGAAGCTCAGGCGAAACAAACGAGCCGCCAAATTTTCCAAAATAACCTTTTTCGTCGGGATAGTGTTTAAAATAGGTGTCAAAATCAACGTTGTTAAATTTCATAATGATTTCCTCCTAAAATTATAAGTTAAAAAACTTTATTTTTTTTAAAATATTTACAGATACAACTGCGGTTAAAATGCCAACCAAGCCCTGAAGCAAATTAAATGGAACGCTTATGATAGCTGCGGCAAAGCCGTATAAGACAGTTTCAAATACAAGGTAGCCAAGCACCATAATAATTTCGGCAACAAGGGCGCTTAGAAGGTATGCCCAAACAGGTTTAATGCGCTTTAATGATTTAAATATAAAGTATGCGCTTATTGCCATAAGACCTTTTATAATAAAGGTTGCAGGAGCATAAACGGCATAGCCCGAAAAAACGTCGGCAAGGCACGAGCCTATTGCCGCAGGGAAAAGGCAGTAGGGCATTGGCAGTAAAAAGGCTGAAAGCAAGACAAAGCAATCACCTAAATTAACGTAGCCAAGTGCAAGTGGGAATTTTACTACCATAGTAGCAATGCAAACGATTGCCGTTAAAACAGCGGCGGTTATTAAGTTTTTGGTTTTCATATTTTTTAATCTCCCTTCGTGTTTTTCTGCAAGGGAAAAACAAAAAACGTCCCCGACAGAAAATAAACTGTCAAGGACGAATAAGCTATCCGCGGTGCCACCTTGATTTTGTAGAAAAACTCTACAACTCTTTTATGGATACAAACATATCCCTGATAAATAACGCTTATCTCGCGTTGCAGATACTCTGCCTTATTTGGCATTTGACTGCACCCTCGGCGGCCCATTTGACAATTTGTTTCATATCTTGCTTTCAGCTATAGCAAAACTCTCTGTAAAGGCATAATTGCCGTTATTTCCGCTTCAACGGTTTTTATAATTTTTTTTATTATACAACCCGTTTTTAATGTTGTCAACAAAAAAGATGTAATTTTACACAAAAATCAAGTGCAAATAAAATGTTTTTTTGATTGACTTTGGCGGTAAAATGTCTTATAATAGAAAAAATTTATATTTGTGTTTTTAGAGGTGCAAAATGTTTTTTGAAAAGTTAAAGGAATTTGATGCCGAAGTATATGCTCCTTGTGAGCGCGAGCTTGAACGTCAGCGCCATAACATTGAGCTTATTGCATCGGAAAATATTGTTTCGGAAGCAGTACTTTTAGCTGCAGGCGGAATTTTAACCAACAAGTATGCCGAGGGTTATCCCGCACACCGTTATTACGGCGGTTGCTACTGTGTTGATGAGGTAGAGGAGATTGCACGCGAGCGCGCTAAAAAGCTCTTTGGTGCCGAGCATGCAAACGTTCAGCCACATTCTGGTGCAAACGCAAACCTTGCAGTGTTCTTTGCTCTTTTGCAGACGGGTGATACGGTTTTATCAATGAACTTATCCGATGGCGGTCACTTATCGCACGGCTCTCCCGTTAATATTTCGGGCAAATACTTTAATATAGTACCCTACGGCGTTTCTGCCGAAACGGGCACGATTGATTATGAGGCTGTTAGAGCACTTGCGCTTGAGCATAAGCCAAAGCTTATTTTAGCAGGTGCATCGGCATATCCGAGAGTAATTGATTTTAAACGCTTCAGAGAAATTGCCGACGAGGTTGGCGCATACCTGCTTGTCGATATGGCACATATCGCAGGTTTAGTTGCGGCGGGACTTCATCCTAACCCCGTTGAATATGCAGACGTTGTAACTACTACGACGCATAAAACTCTTCGCGGTCCCCGCGGCGGAATGATTCTTTGCAGAGAACAGTATGCAAAGCAGATTGACAAGGCAATTTTCCCAGGAACGCAGGGCGGACCTTTAATGCACATAATTGCAGCTAAGGCAGTTGCTCTCGGCGAAGCTCTTACCGATGAATTCAAGGCTTATCAGCAGCAGATTGTTAAAAATGCCGCGGCACTTGCAAAGCATTTAAAGGAAGAAGGCTTTGATTTGGTTTCGGACGGAACGGACAACCACTTAATGCTTATTGACCTTCGTTCAAAGGGCTTAACGGGTAAAGACTTTGAAAAGCGTCTTGACGAGGTTCATATTACAGTAAATAAAAACACCATACCCTTTGATCCGCAAAGCCCGTTTGTTACAAGCGGCGTTCGTGTTGGAACTCCTGCAGTTACTTCACGCGGCTTTGTTGAGGAGGATATGAAGACTATTGCTCATCTGTTTAGGCTTACTGCAGAAGAGTTTGATACTAAGAAAGACGAAATTATCGCAAGCGTTATGGCACTTTGCGAAAAATATCCTATTTATCAGTAAAAGGAGAAAAGTTATGGCAAAGTTTTTTGAAGGAGCATCACATACATTTAACGAATATCTTTTAGTTCCCGGCTATTCCGACAGCACCTGTATCCCTGCAAACGTAAGCTTAAAAACTCCGCTTACGCGCTTTAAAAAAGGCGAAAAGCCTGCAATAGAGATGAATATCCCTATGGTTTCGGCTATAATGCAATCGGTTTCGGGTGACAGACTTGCAGTTGCGCTTGCACGCGAAGGCGGCGTTTCGTTTATATTCGGTTCGCAGTCAATCGAGGATGAGGCAGCAATGGTTGCGCGCGCAAAGGGTTATAAGGCAGGCTTTGTTACAAGCGATTCTAACGTTTCGCCAAAGAACACACTTGCTGACATTTTAGCTTTAAAGGAAAAGACAGGTCATTCTACTGTTGCGGTTACAAGCGACGGCACTGCAAACGGAAAGCTTTTAGGCATTGTTACAAGTAGAGATTATCGTGTTAGCAGAATGAGTGTTGACACGCTTGTTGAGGAGTTTATGACTCCCCTTGAAAAGCTTGTTACTGCGCCGGAGGGAACAACCTTGGCAGAAGCAAACGATATTATCTGGGATAATAAGCTTAACTCGCTTCCTATCGTTTCTGAAGATGGCAAATTAAAATACTTCGTTTTCCGTAAGGACTACGAGCAGCATAAAGAAAATCCCAAC
Source organism: Clostridia bacterium (assembly GCA_045536015.1). GTDB lineage: Bacteria > Bacillota > Clostridia > Christensenellales > QALW01 > JAZSMS01. Next base: position 5,916 of record JAZSMS010000155.1, on the reverse strand, counting down.
GAGCTTTTGGATGCTACTAAGAGATACGTTGTTGGCGCAGGTATCAATACCCGCGACTACGAAGAGCGTATTCCTGCTTTAATAGCAGCTGGAGTTGACGTGCTTTGCATCGACTCGTCAGAGGGTTATTCCGAGTGGCAAAAGAGAGTTATTGAATTTGTTCGTAAAAACTACGGTGATAGAGTTAAGATCGGTGCAGGCAACGTAGTTGACGGCGAAGGCTTTAGATTTTTAGCCGATTGCGGCGCTGACTTTATTAAGGTTGGTATCGGCGGTGGTTCAATTTGCATCACGCGCGAAACAAAGGGTATCGGTCGCGGTCAGGCAACTGCAGTTATCGACGTTTGCAAGGCTCGTGACGAATATTTTAAAGAAAACGGCGTTTACGTTCCCGTTTGCTCTGATGGCGGTATCGTACACGATCATCATATAACTCTTGCTCTTGCAATGGGTGCCGATTTTGTTATGCTTGGCAGATATTTTGCTCGCTTTGAAGAAAGTCCCACAGCAAAGGTTAACGTTAACGGAACGTTAATGAAAGAATATTGGGGCGAAGGCAGCAACCGTGCAAGAAACTGGCAAAGATACGATTTAGGCGGTGCGGGCAAGCTTTCGTTTGAAGAAGGCGTTGACTCGTACGTTCCTTATGCAGGTATGCTTTCGGATAACGTTAGACAAACGCTTGCAAAGGTTAGAAGCACTATGTGCAACTGTGGTGCAAAGACTATTGCCGAGCTTCAAGAAAAAGCAAAGCTTACACTTGTTTCAAGCGTAAGTATTGTTGAGGGCGGCGCACACGACGTTGTTTTAAAAAGCAAACGCGTTGAATAATGTATAAAAAAATAAAGCACTTTTCAAAATTTTGAAAAGTGCTTTTTTAATTTTAAAATTCTTTAAGCTCGGGCTTAACCTTGTCGTTATCAATAGTTAAAAGACAGTAGGTACGTACATTTGTCAGCGGTCGTCCAAGCGAACCGGGGTTAATAAACCACTTATTATTATAATTCGTTATGTCGGGAACGTGCGTATGTCCATACAAAACTATGTCAGCGCCTGCCTCTTCGGCAGCATAGCTTAAAGTAGTTAAACCAGCCTTAACACCGTATAAATGCCCGTGTGTACACATAATAATATGACTGTCGATTTTGATGTTTTCAACTTGAGAGCCGTAAAAATCGCAGTTGCCCTTTATCGAGATAACGTTTTTTTGCGCAAGCGAGCAAATTTGCTGTGCATCAAAATAGCCATCACCTAAATGGATAATCATATCAGCACTTTGTGCAAGTAGAGCAATGCGCTCGGCACAGTCAAAACCGTGAGTATCACTTAAAACTAAAATTTTCATAAAAGCTCTTTTAATTTACGAAGTGCCTCGCCACGATGGCTGATGGCATTTTTTTCGTCTTCACTAAGCTCGGCAACGTTGCAATTTTTTTCGGGAAGATAAAAAAGCGTATCGTAGCCAAAGCCACCCGTACCTTTTTCTTCAAAAGCAATTTCGCCGTAAAGTCTGCCTTCGCTTGTTAAACATTTTCCATCGGGAAAGTAAAGTGCAATGCTTGCGGCATAGTATGCGCGACGGTTTTTTTCGTTGCGCATATTTTTAAGCAAAAGCAAGTTGTTTGCTTTATCAGATGCGTTTTCATCATCGGTTGATGCATAGCGTGCCGAAAAAACACCCGGTGCACCGTTTAATGCCTCAACGCAGAGACCACTATCGTCGGCAAGAGCAGGAAGTCCGGAAATTTCGGCAATTTCACGCGCTTTTTTTATTGCATTTTCGCTAAAGGTGTTGCCGTCTTCAATAGTTTCGTGGTCGATGCCTGCTTCGCGCAAAGTAACAAATTCAAACTGGTTTAAAATTTCTTTAATTTCGCGTACCTTGTGCACGTTGTTCGTTGCTAAAATAATTTTCATAATACTCCTTAAAAAAGCGTCGGTATTTTGCCGACGCATTTTTTATTATTCGGTAAGCTCACTTGTGCAGTGTGCGCAACGAGTTGCGTTGATGTCAATTTCGCTAAAGCAGTAGGGGCACTTCTTTGTTGTGGGGGCCGTGGGCTCTGCAGGTGCTTCTTCCTTTTTTTTGCCAAGATTCTGAAGCTTGTTAATGCCCTTTACAAGTAAGAAGATAATAAATGCCATAATTATAAAGTCGATAACTGCGGTTACAAATGAACCGTAATTAAAGGTTGTAACGCCAAGCTTCTTTGCTTCATCAAGGGTTGTAACCATTTCTGCCGTAACGTTTTCGGGCAATTTTATAATTACAAATTGGTCGGCAAAGTTAACACCACCTGTTAAATAGCCTATCCAAGGCATAATAAGGTCGTTAACAACAGAGGTAACAATTTTTTGGAATGCGCCGCCGATAATAACACCTACTGCAAGATCCATAACATTTCCGCGAAGAGCGAAAGCCTTAAATTCGTTTAAAAACTTTTTCATTTTTTTGTTTCCTTTCGTTTGTTTTTTTATATGATACTATATATTGTTGTTTTTTGCAATAAAAATTTATTTTAATGCGGATATTTTGTTTTAATTTACTATAAAAAAAAGGGATTTTTATTGACAAACACTATTATATTCGGTATACTTATTATAGAAAGACAAGCAAAAGCTTGTAAAATAATAACGTAGGAGTATAAATATGAAAGAGAGATTACTTAAAAAATACGAAAATAACCCCGTTATGTGCCCTGCAATGATGCCTAAGGACGTGCTTTATACGTTTAATCCCGGCGCAATTTATCACGATGGCGAATATATTTTAATGATGGACGTTACAACGCTTGACGATATCCACCGTATCTGGATAGCTCGCAGTAAAGACGGTATTCACTTTACGCCCGATCCAGAACCGGCTCCGTGGCCCGCACCAGATCCGACACATCCCGAAACCTGTACCTACGATCCCCGTATTACCAAGATCGGTGACGAATATATCATCTTATATGCAAGTGACTTATCTCAAAATCAGGTTCGTGTTGGCATTTTAAGAACAAAAGACTTCAAGTCGTTTGAACGCGTTGCTATCGGTAGTGATTTAGGTAACCGTAACGGATGTCTTTTCCCCGAAAAAATCGGCGGACTTTACTGCAGAATGGACCGTCCCTTCGGTAACGAGCAGGATCCCTGCTCAATCTGGGTTTCATACTCGCCGGATCTTGTTTTCTGGGGCAAGAGCCGTCCTATGACGTATAAGGGACAGCCCTTCTTAGATGGTTATAAGATTGGCGCAGGCGCAGTTCCGATTAAAACTGAAGAGGGTTGGCTTGAAATTTATCACACAGTTTCGCAAACCTGCAACGGCTTTATTTACAGACTTAAGGCTGCTCTTTTAGACCTTGAGGATCCCAGTAAGGTATTAAAGTACACACGCGACTTTATCCTTTGGCCCGAGCACGAGTATGAAATGAAGGGCAGAGTTGCAAACGTTGTATTTACCTGCAACGCTCTTTGTGATGATGGCGAAAACGTTCGCATTTACTACGGTGCATCCGATACAAATATTGGTCTTGCAACCGGTAAGCTTAAAGACATTATTGCCGCTTGCGAATAATTAAAAAACAATAAAAAGAGATGCTTTTTCAAGCATCTCTTTTTTTAATATTCTTCGTCTTTTAATTGCGTCGCTTTAATTCGGTAAATGGCAGCTTGCTTCATTGCTTCAAGGTCGTTTGTGTGATTTTTATTATTTGAATTCAAGCGTGTAATTTCAAAAAAACCGGCAAGAACAAGTAATGCGGGAATAAGTAAATATATAGTGGGCAAATAGCCCGGATAAGCAAAGTAAACGTAGGCATAAAGCGCGGCAAGTAAAATAGCGACAATAAATGAAACAAGCACTCCGATAAGCGAGCCACGCTCCTTTACCGAATAGAGCGTAATTATAGTTTTATAGTTGAATTCGCGCGTTGTGCCGATGATTCTATATGGGTCTTCGTCCCTTGTTCTACGAGAATTTCCGTATCCATATCTGCCGCGCGAATAATAACTTGATCCGATCCTGCAAACTTCGATTTTGCCTTTTTTAGAGCAGTAAAAAGAAAAGTTTTTGCCTTCACTGTCAAATTCAAAACATTTGCCATTTTGTTCACAGAGCTTTGGAATAATTTCGCTTGCGCTTTCATCAATTTCGATGGTGGTTTTTCCTAAAACTTTAAAGAATATGTTTGATTTCATTTTTATCCTCCGTAATTTTTTTAACCTTCTTAAAAAAGTCTTCCTGCATGTTGGAGAGGTTTATATTGCAGTGCTTACGTTCTTGAATATATGTAACAAGAGGACGCCTAAGACAAGTAAAAAAGCATATTAAATAAAGAAGAAAAACGGAAAGGAAAATAGAATTAAGTTTAGAATATAATAAAAAGCTAAAGGGAAGCAAGAGTATTGTTGCGAAGAGAGAATCCAAAAGAATAATTAAAAAAATATTGTTATTACGCACATGCTCAATTTTAATTTTTGTTTTATCAAGATCGCTGGCGTAAAGCTTGCCTCTGATAAAAAACGGAAGTGAATCAAAATACGAAAAAGTTTTTTTAGGTTTAGAATTGATTGAATATATAAATGAACCATCTTTAAAGCAGTAAAACCCAATACCTAAGGACTCAACTGTTCCAATAGTATTGTGATGTTTAATTTCGCATATGCCCGATTCTTCCATTAACCCTTTAATAAGCTCATCAATATTTGCGTCAACTTCAAGCGTTGTTGTACGGATAACTTTTTTTAAAAACATAATTTTTACAGCCTTTACAAATAAGTTTATATTTTTATTATATAATATTCTATGTTAAAAGTAAATAAAAAGAGGCTGTTTTTCAGCCTCTTTAAAGTAAAACTATCTTTTTTTTCTGCTCTTCGGCATATTTGAAGGTGTACTGTGTGCCACCGCTTTTTCCGCGATAATAGGCAATTACGGTATCTGCCGAATCTACCATAAACTTATCGCGCGCGTGCATACAACCAGTTACGTAGTGGTCAAACAGATATATAACCTCATCTGCCCAAGCTAAAATATCGTTATATACCATTTTTTGCATTTCGCTCCATCTTTTTGATTGGTCGCGGCAGGGCAGGGCAAGCGTAAGAAAAACGACTTTATTCTTTTGCTTTTGCCTTATAACAGCCTGCGCCGCCAAGGTATCAAAGCCAAGAGCGCCACCGCAGATAAATTTTGTTGTGCCCTGATTAATTAAATCGCAAAGCGTTTTATCAAGGCTATTTTGCAGTTGTTCTATAGAACAAGCGGGAATGCTGCGGTGACCAGTAAAGCAACAGGTCATTTTAAAAAGTCGGTAAGTGCGCTGATATCAAGCAATTCTTGCTTTTTAAAGAACGGATAAATTGCGTCACAAATCTTTTTAACGCCGTTTTCTTCGTCAGATTCAACGTTTAAAACCATCAAAGGATCGTGAAGTGACATTCTGAGTAAAAACCAGCCATTGCCGTTTTGTTCGTTAAAGGTAATACGAATACCTTCGTAGTTATCGGGAACTATCGAAGCACCTGCCAAAGAAGGAACTTCTTTTTGAAGTGAGTCAATAACGCTTAAACCGTAGGGAGCAAAATCTTCAAGCTTGATATTAAAGCGGAATTCTTCACTTTCAATCGGTTCCTCAAGACCAATTAAAAGGTCGTCAAGCTTTTTGCCTTCCTTTTTTAACTGTGCGGCTTTGATTAAGAATTTTGTAACTAAATATGCGCCGTCGTCAAGGAAATAGTTTTCCTTAAGCGCCGCGTGGCCGCTTGTTTCAATAGCCAAGGGACAATACTGACCTTCCTTATTAAGACGGATTGCTTCGTTAATAACGTTTTTATATCCGCGCTTGAATCTGTGATGCATACCGCCGTGATTTTCAATGAATTTTTTGAGTCCGCTTGCAGTAATAGAAGTCGGATCGTAGCCATGTC
>JAZSMS010000067.1:0-2705 GCA_045536015.1 Clostridia bacterium | reverse complement strand
ATTTAGGAAATACCTCTGCGGCAATGAGCTATGCGGCAATGGCAGTGCAACACGAGACTAATAATATGCAGTCCCGCCAATTTTACGCGCACGCTTCTTCGGGTGGGGAACGGTATCAGGCAAGGCGAGCAAGCTATGGCGGTGCTATGCAATACGCAAGGTGCTTGCGTTGGGCATCATTGTTGCTTTGCTTGTTTTCGGGCGGAAGATGCCTTCCGTACTATTGCTTTTTTTGTTAACGATGGAATACGAAGTAATTTTTTCAAAACGAAAAACTATCTCACTTGAAATTAAAGACGGCGCGGTTTTAGTGCGCGCCCCCCAAAAAGCGAGCAAAGAGTTTATAAACTCGTTTGTCCAAAAGCACAAAAATTGGATAGATAAAAGGTTAGAAAAAAGCAAAAAGCAAGCAGATGTTATTACATCACTTTCTAAAGAGGATATTATACGCCTTAAAGCACTTGCGCGAGGCGTTTTAACAAAAAAGGTTGCATATTACGAATATTTGATGGGCGTTAAAGCGCAAAAGATAACTATTACAAGTGCGCGCCGTCGATTTGGAAGCTGCAATGCAAAAAATGAAATTTGCTTTTCGTTTTACTTAATGCTTTATCCAAACGAGGCTATTGATTACGTTGTAGTGCACGAGCTTGCACATATAAAGCATCACGATCATTCGCCTGCGTTTCATCAGTTTTTGCAAAGCTTTTATCCTGATGAAAAAGAGGCAAGAAAATTATTAAACAGCGCAAACGTACGCTTGCCGTTTTAAGAAAAAAGAACTGTCCTAAAAAAGACAGTTCTTTTTGTTTGTGCATTTGTTTATCTATCTGCTTCGCTTTCGAAGAAGAAGGCAACGGTGCCTTTACCCGAGTGTGAAGCAATTGTTGTACCGATATCAAAAATTTTAACCTCGCAGCCAAACTCGTTAACAACCTTTTGCTTAAGTGCTTCTGCCATAGGCAAGCAGTTAGAGTTGCTTATATAGCATCTCTTTGCATAATTTTCGCCAACCTGCTTTTTCATCTCGTTAAAAACGTAGTCGATGGCTTTGTCCTTACCGCGCACCTTTGTAAAGGCTTCAAGCTTACCTATTGAAGTAACCTTCATAACGGGGCAAATGTTAAGCACGGTAGCTATTGCAGCGGCACTGCCCGAAACACGACCGCTTCGGCGGAACATTTTCATATCTGTCGAAAAGAATAAGTGCTTTACGTTTTGCTTTGTTGTTTCGGCATACTCTTTAAGTTGGTCGATGGTGTAGCCTTCGTCGCGCTTGTCGGCAACGTTGTCAACAAACAAGCCAAAGCCCGAGGAAGCGCAAAGCGAGTCGATTATAACGATTTTGCGGTCCGGATATTTTTCTGATAACTGATTTGCGGCTTCAACTGCGTTAGAGTATGAAGACGTTATCCCTGAACTGAGCGTTATATGAAAAACATCACCCTTTTGTAAAAGCGGCTCAAAATATTCAAGGTACTTGTATGTGTTGATTTGCGTTGTAGAGGGTAAGATATCGGCATCAATACTGCGATAAAAATGCGCAAGGGCTTCTTCATCTCTGCCCATAATATCCTCGTATTCCTGCTCACCAAGCAAGTAAGAATAAAACAAAACTGAAATGTTTCGTGCCGCAACTAAAGAAAACGGCATATCAACTGTTGATTCGCATGATAAAGTGTAGCTCATAAAAAACTCCTTTAAAAAATTACGGTTTAATTATATAAATAAAAATTTAAACTGTAAATCTACTTGATTGTTTTGTTGGTAGAGAGAAAAGAATTAATGAAGTAGAGATAAAAATGCAAAATTCTACTGGCGGTAGAGAACAAAAGATGATAAAATTTTTATTTGCTTATATAAAGAAGATGTGTTATAATTAATACGATATGGAAGAAATTAAAGAAATTATTGCAAAAAATATAACTGAATTGCGAAAAGAAGCTCAGCTTACACAGTTTGAGCTTGCCGAAAAGCTTAATTATTCTGATAAGGCGGTTTCAAAGTGGGAAAGGGGAGAATCTATCCCCGACGTTAAGGTGCTTTGCGAAATTGCAAATCTGTTTGGAGTTACGCTTGACTATCTTGTGCAAAAAGAGCATACAAAACAAACTGCGCAAATAACAAACATTGAAAAAAGTAACAAGGGCTTTATTACTGCAATGAGTACCGTTTTAGCTTTTATGGTAATGCTTGTTGCGTTTGTAACGGTTTCATACGTTGTTCCGCAGTTTGAAGCATGGATACTTCTTTTGTATGCGGTGCCCGTTACCATTATCGTATGGCTTGTATTTAACTCGGTATGGTTTAATCCAAAGTGGAATTTTATTATCGTTTCGCTTTTGATGTGGGGTATAATACTGTCGCTTTATATTTCGCTTTTAATATTTTTAAAGGAAAGCGTATGGCAACTGTTTATAATAGGTATTCCCGGGCAAATAATAATTTTGCTTTGGTCGCGTCTTCGCTTAAAAAAGAAAGATAAAACTGAAAAGCAAAAAGTAAAGAAGAATAAAAAGGAAAAAAGTCTGCAATAAAGCAGACTTTTTTTAATTTTTTGTTGCGTTATTTTTAAAATGTGATAAAATAGTATCATAGTTTTTAATGGGCTTGTAGCTCAGTTGGTAGAGCGTTCGGTTCGCATCCGAGAGGTCGAGGGTTCGAGTCCCTTCAGGTCCACCAATAAAAATAGCAAAAGCGTATGC
>JAZSMS010000134.1:0-6229 GCA_045536015.1 Clostridia bacterium | reverse complement strand
AAGGAGGAAGTAATATTATAAAAAAGTATTGTCAAACGCAAGTTGCTAAAATATTATTATTTCTTCTTGCAATAGTTGTAATAACTGCATTAACCTTTAACGTTACTTATGCAAGATATCTTACGCAAAGTGACTGTGCAGTAGAATATCTTGCAAAAACGAGCGAGCGTATTTACATAAATAATTCTATGGTTTATGATAGAGCTTTGCTTGAAATTTCGGGTTGGGAAGCCTCTTTAAATCAAACAAAAGCAACTTTTACTTTATCTAATTTCATTAATGTGTCAGAGCCACGAGAAGAAGACTTTGTTTTAAACATCAAAGTTTTTATTCCGCAGGAAAACTCGGAACAAGGGAACACTCAAACCGACGTTTTACCTACGGAAGTGCGTCTTAAAGCAAATGAGAATGAATACGTTTCAAAAGCAGAAGAACTAAACGAAAAAACTGCGTTTTATAAAAATAATAATCAAAAAGGTCAGTTTTTTAGCTTTTATAACAGTCTTACAAATCAAGAAGAAGCAACGTTTTGCTTGCAGGGCGCAAGCAGGTCCGAATTAACAATTACAATAACGGTATATAATTTACAGGTTAACTCTGAAAATATATACTTATACATCGAACAGGTAAGATAATTTTCTTTGGAGAAATATTATGAGCAACGCGCAAAAAAATATAAAAGAATTTAATAAAAAGATACCGCAGCTTAAAGAAAAACTTATAGCTACGGCGTTGATTTTTGCGATGTCGGCAGGTATGCTTGCGACGTCATCGTTTGCGTGGATAACGCTCTCAAAAAACCCGCAGGTATCAGAAATCAATACCAGTATTGCGTCAAACGGTAACCTTGAAATTGCATTAGTACAAGGTACGGCTTCTACGGTTACGTCTCCCGAAAGCTCTAAAGTAGGTGACAGTACCAAGGATACTCTTTTGCGAAACGTAACATGGGGTAACCTTATAAATTTAAACGATTCGCGCTATGGCCTTAAAAATCTTGTTTTGCGTCCATCGCTTTTAAATGACACAAACCTTATTGAGCGCCCCTTGTACGGACCGGTTTATGACAGAACGGGCCGCGTTGTAGATATGAATACTAACTTTGGATATTCGCTGTGGGATAATACTATGAGGCGCTTTACAGCTTCTGATGCGTTAGGTGTCCGCGCCATTACGTCGATGACCTATGGCGAATCAGGCTCGCAGAATATTTATAATGCCCAGCTTAACCTTGCAGAATCTGCAAATGCACGCTTTAAAACCAGATACGAGAATCTTGCAAACAATAAGGATTATATGGATGCACTTGCAAATATGATGACGGGTTATATGGTGCAAAACATTTTAAAGGTAAATTCTTCTGTTGGTGGAATGATAAGTGATGCCACTCTAAGTGCATCTGATTTAAAAGAATTTGCAAACATGTACGAGGACGTTATCCTTTGCTTTGAAGAGCAGGCAGACGTTTATGCAAATTTATTAAATCTTCAGGCAACTATCAATAAAAAGGATATAAAGATTCCCGCCGCAGAAATTCTTCATTTATCCTACGACGTTTCTGCAAAAACGGCATATAAGGCACTTATAGAAAAGGGCTATACTACTTATGCCGATAGCAATAAAACTGTTGGTATAATCAAGGATATGGATAGTTTCCTTTATGATTATGCATTATTAAAGGCAGACCTGCAGAGAATAAATGACCTTATCGCGTACATAACCAAACAAAATAAAACTTCAATTTCATGGCCGTCGTGCCCGACTGTTGAAGGTACAACAACCAGAATAATTGACGATATTATAAATAACCTAACAAACGTTGGCGAATGTACAATAACCGGCGGCGAATATACTAACCTCAAAATTAAAAACGTAGGTGCAACCGCCGCACTTGCATTAAAAGAAGTAAAATGTTGCGAAACTAAAATAACAAACGGTATTCTTTATAATATGGATAGCAGAAGCGGCGCCCGTATCCGCAACGACGAAGAAAAACCTTTAAAACTTTCGGTTAAGGTTATGGGAACGCAAACTATAACGTCAAACGTTTCTACCAGCGCAACAGATAACTATTTTGAAAACGAAAGAGCTTTGATTGCTGAAACAATTAAAAGAGAATACGGCGCCCCCGAGCTTATTGCAAACGACTCCTACGGCTTTGCTGTTGATTTTTGGGTTCGTACAAATGCCGCAAACTCGTATTTGACCTTGCAAGGAAACGTGCTTACAAGGACCGATACTATTGACGTAATGGGCAAAGACTTAAACGGCGAAGACGTCAATATATACACAATTACCGTTAAAATGAATACCGAAGATGATGGTGAGAGCTCCGGCAGCAGTCTTGAAGATATGATGGTCATTTCTTATGACGTATATCATTCTACATACGTTCCTGAAGGACAAAATGAAGAGCAGGAATGCTTAAGATTTGCCGACAGCCATCAGGTTGTAACAGAAGAAGCACTTGGTGGACAGGAAATTCCTGCGCCAATTAAAAAGGTAGAACAGATTGAAACCGTTATTGGCTACGAGGGCGATAATCGCATTTGGGAAGGCGAAAACCATTCGTTGTTAACAGTATCAAGCACAACGCAAGGAAGCGGTAGCTGTTACGTATTTTATGCTGATACTCCCGTTGACCAGCAACGAAGCCTTGAACTTTTAAAGTCGCTTAAGGTAGCATTTGTTGATGAAACAGGTAAGCTTCTTACTACGGCATATTTGGATACCGAACGCAATTATTCGTCGACAGGAAAGGTTATTGTGCCGCTCGTGCTTGACAGTAGCAGTATAAGCATTGGTGAAGATGTAAACGGTGTAAAGAGAAATGCAATTACTGCTCTTGAACAAAACGTTGCAACAAGAATTACTGCAATAGTATATCTTGACGGAACAAACCTTACCAATGACAAGGTGCTTGCATCTTCTGATATTCAAGGACAAATGAATATTCAGTTTGGTAGCTCGGTAGCGTTAGTTCCGCTTTCAAACCAAAAGCTTTATAATGCCGAACTTTATGCCGACGTTGATAGTATAGAACCTAATGAGTTTGATTACGATACGTTGGCTGACGGTCAGCAGATGACCTCAAAAGTAAAAATTAAGGTTACGGGCGATCAACCTAAAACAATGACGGCAAACTTTATTCGCCGTATAAACGAATCACAGGGCTCGCCTGAGGAAGTCTTTACCTTAAACGATACTGATGGTGACGGAATTTGGGAAGGCGAATATACGTTCTTATATCCCGGCGAATACATATTAAGAAGTGTAGAGATTGACGGGGCAGAGCGTAATATCAGAATAGCCGAGGGCGAAGATTATCCTACTGTTAAGGTAAACGGATTTTCTATAAAATCGGTTTCGTATTCGATGAACGATTTTGTTATGAGCGATGCTAACTTGTATACGGGAAAGGTTTCTTTGGAATTTGGTATAGATAATCCCGAAAAAATGCCTAAAACCGTTATCGGTAAATTTATGCGCGACGACGGCGCCGCCGTTAACGTAAACTTTGTTTACAATCCTACTCTTGCCTCGTGGCAGGGAAATGCAAACTTTGTTTCTTCCGGCGTATACACTATGCAGTACGTTATTCTCGATGGTCAGTACGTAGAGCTTGCGCCTGCAATGCAAAAAACCGTTGATTTAACTCTTGGTATGAAGGTTGACGTGCAAACAACTTCGCCAACAACTATATTCTACGGCGAAGATTCGGCACCCGATTCTTTAAAAATTGAAGTTAAAATATTAGATAATAACAATGAAATTATACCTAACCTGGCGGGTGCAGAGATTCGTTACACAATGACGGGCTCTGAAGAATTATATGCAGGCTTGATTTATAATTCGGGTGCGCAATGCTACGAGGGCGAATTCCCCGTAGAATCGGGCACGTGGAAATTCGATCACGTTACTATAAGAATAGGTGAAACGCAAACCAATAACTTATTTAAGGCTAATTCCGATGCACCCGTATTTACGGTTGTTCCGCCTACACCGCCGTCTTATGTAGAAAATAAAGCTGAATCGGCACAGTTTGTAAGTGCAAACAGCTCGGACAATGCAACGTTTACGGTATCGTTAAAGGAATCAGGTTCGGCACAGGTTTACGCAAAGATTGTAAACGTAGATGACGAAGATGAAATAGTATATGTGCTTGGTGCACTTGCTTCTTCGGTAAATGATGAGTTTGGCTATATCTTTGATGCTCCGGCAGGCTTGTGGAGAATAGAAAGCGTAAGCACGTTTGGAGTTTTTGATGAAAATCAAAACTATCATGCTATTCCCGATAGCATTGACGAAGCAACGTATCAAACGGGTATTGTGTTTGATAACAATACAAAAGATTTTGTAAACACTACTTTTGCAGTGCTTTATGAGAGTGATATTACTGTTAACTTTGATTTTAGTAAAGCGACAGCTACAACAGGCACGCCATATATTAATAATTCGGAGAGAATTGTGGCTTTAGGTAAAGATAACACCGGAAGCGTAAATGGCACATTTATGCAGGAGCATATTCTTTCAAGCGGCTCGGTTGCAGTTACAATAAGTGATAAACATAATCTTATTGGAGAGTACTTTAACATAAGTGAAGTTGCACTTAGTTATAAGTACGGAAGTGAAACTGATGCAACCGGCAAATATTATGGTGGCTACACAAGTGATGAATACGCAAGTGGAACTAACGTAGGAAGCTTGAAGTTTGTTGCTGATGGCGATGGTAGTGTCCGTCATACGCTTACAAGTAGTGGAGAAAATGCAGTAACGTTTAAATATGCAGCACAGTATGCACCTGATGCGCTTACTTATAAGATTACTTCTGAAAAGAACGACGATATTATTATTACTTCGAATAGTAGCGGAGCTTATAAGATTGAGGTTTACTCAAAAGCGCCTACTGTGAAATTCACTGCAACGAATCCAGCACCAGGAGAAAATTTTGATAATGAAAAAAATAAAACGGTTTCAAATATTTTAGCAGAAGATAAATTTAGTGTGCGTGTTTACTATAAAGGAATTAAAAGAGGTTATGTTTGCGACGGATATGAGCCTTCCACAGTAACTGCAACTATATCTGAATTGGGTCAAAATTTCACAAGTGCAACATGTACTTTTGTGTCAGCAGATGAGAAGATCAAGGTTGAATTTAAGTTTACTCCGGATAAATTATCAGATACACAAGCTGTGGGAGAAAGTAGCGATGAGAATGACAAAGTTCTTGGTGAGAATGTTACCTGTAATGAGGTTGTAGTAAAATATAACAATAATGATTATACAGTTTCGTTGAGTAATGCAATAAAAATAACGCATACGAGTTAAATTTAAAAACGAAATATAAAATTTTAGGAGGGAAAGAGTATGGATATTATTTTGTTTAGCATAATAAGTATTTGTTCAACCTTTCTTATCTTAATTGTCCGAAGAAAGAAATATCATATTTCAATCCTAAAGACAGTTTTTGTTACTATTGCGGTAACATTTACAGGACTAATAGGGTCATATATTATGTTTTTTTTGGAAAATGGACGATGGTATGGGCGATCTATGTTTGGGGGGATATTACTTTTTCCACTTTTTATTCTTCCGGTTTCGGCACTTTTGAAAATTGACTCACAAGATCTAATGGATTATGCAACAATTCCAGGAGCATTTTTGCTTGCATTTTCAAAATTAAATTGCTATTTAGCAGATTGTTGCGGCGGAAAAGTTATGGGATATGTTAATGGAGTTCCATACTTTTTTCCTAGTCAGCTTGTCGAAATGTGTGTATCTCTTTTAATTGTTATCTTACTGTTTTTTATGGAATATACAAATAGAATAAAGCATTTGATATGTCCTATATGTATAGTTTTGTATAGTGCTACCCGTTTTGTGTTGGATTTTTTTCGCTGGAAACAAGAAAGTTTTGTTTTTGGATTGACAGCGGGGCGGTTTTGGTCAATTGTGGCTTTTTTAATAGGTATTATATGGATTTTCATTAAGATTAAAAGAGCAAAGAATGAAACTACAAAAGAACAGGTTCTTAATGAAAAAGGAGTTCCTGCTTATGCAAATGAAAAAATTTAATATCGCGCGAGTAGCGCTTTGTCTTCTCATATTTGCACTGCTTTTTTCGGCACTTGGCGTTACTGCTCTTGCGGCTGAAAACAGCGGTAGCTGCGGCGAAAACTTAACGTGGACGTTTTCGGCAGGAACGCTTACTGTCAGCGGAAGCGGCGAT
>JAZSMS010000028.1:0-6682 GCA_045536015.1 Clostridia bacterium | reverse complement strand
CAAAGCGGAACGTAAGTATCTACAGGATTTTTAGAAATAACAACACCTGCAGCGTGCGTCGAAGAATTTCGCGGTAAACCTTCAAGTTTTTGTGCCATTTCTATAAGTAAAGCAACATTTTTATCTGCTTCGCATGCATCGCGAAGCTCGGGGTTAACCTTTAAAGCACGCTCTATTGTAATATCAAGTTCGCGCGGAATCATTTTTGCAATTTTGTCAACATCGGCATACGGCAAATTCATAACTCTGCCAACGTCGCGGATAACAGCGCGCGCTTTCATAGTACCAAATGTTACAATTTGTGCAACGTGATCTTCCCCATATTTGCGCTTTACATAGTCAATTACCTCGCCTCTGCGTTCAAAGCAAAAGTCAACGTCAAAGTCGGGCATACTTACGCGTTCGGGGTTTAAAAAGCGTTCGAAAAGAAGATTGTATTTAATCGGATCAATATTAGTTATACCTATAGCGTATGCAACCAGGCTTCCCGCACCACTACCTCTGCCGGGACCTACAACTATATCCTGACTGCGAGCATAGTTGATATAATCCCAGACGATAAGATAGTATTCAACGTACCCCATTCGCTTGATCATATTAAATTCGTAATCAAAGCGCGACATAATTTCGTCCGTTACGCTTGAATATTTTTTGTTTAAGCCGTCGATACCAAGCTCGTATAAGTATTCTGCGGCAGTAAGACCACCCGGAACCTCATAATACGGAATATGAGTGTTACCAAACTCAAAATCAAAATTGCATTTTTGGGCAATAAGCTCGGTATTATCGATAGACTCGGGGATAAACGAGAAAATTTCGCGCATCTCTTCTTCACTTTTAAGATAGAACTCATCTTGCTCAAAACGCATTCTATCGGGCGAATCAAGAGTTTTTCCTGTCTGAACGCAAAGCAGAAAATCGTGCATTTTAGCATCTTCTTTGCGTATATAGTGAACGTCGTTTGTAGCAACGATAGGCACGTCTATTTCTCGTGCAAGCTTTATCAGTTGCGGTAAAATTTGCTTTTGCTCCTGCATTCCGTGATCCTGAATTTCGATATAAAAATCTTCAGGAAACATATTATTTAAACGAATAGCAAGTTCGCGTGCACCATCGTAATCTCCTTGCAATAAAAGTTGCGGAATATCACCTGCCAGGCACGCAGAAAGGCATATTAAACCACCCGAGAGCGTTTCTAACAAATCGTAGTCAATACGCGGCTTATAATAATAGCCTTCGGTAAAAGCGGCAGAAACAAGCTTGATTAAATTTTGATAGCCCTCTTCGTTTTTTACAAGTAAAATGAGGTGGGCGTATTCTTTATCAGCCTTACCTGCCTTATCAAAACGGCTACGCGGCGCAACGTATACTTCGCAGCCAATAATGGGCTTTATTCCTGCTTTTTTGGCAGACTTATAAAACTCAACTGCACCGTACATAACGCCGTGGTCGGTTATAGCAAGCGATGTGAAATTTTTGTTTTTTGCCTCATTGATAAGCTCGTCTATTTTAGCCGCGCCATCTAAAAGACTATACTCAGTATGAGTATGAAGATGAACAAAAGACATTTAGCAGAAAAATCCTTTTAAAACTTTAATAGCTTTTTCCTCTTCTCTGCCCTCAGCACGAAGAGTAATTTTGTCGCCGGCTGAAAAATCGAAAGAAATAAGTCCCATAAGACTCTTTGCATTAATGCGCTGATTAGGCAACTCAAGATAAACTCGGCATTCAAAGTTAGAAAGCTGATTGCAAAGCGAGTTCATTTCAACACCGTCAGCACCGTTTTTTGAAACAACAATAGTTTCTTTAATCATAAATTTCTCCCTTCCAAGTCAACAAAAGCTTCGTGAATTTTGATAAATCTCTTATTTAAAGCGGATTTTGAAATTCCGCTTATGCTAGCAAGTGCCGATAGCGAAGTATCGGGGTTAGCAAGTCTGATTTCGCACGCCTCCATAAGCGACGGCGGCAAATTAACTTTATTTTTTAATAAAAAGTCGATTTCTTTTAATTGTCGTTGCGAAGCAGTAATAGTTTTATTCATATTGCTTACAAAGCAATTATCTTCGCGATTTATAGTATTTTTAACGTCTTTAAAAACACGAATACTTTCAATATCCATCATAGCGTTTGTTGCACCAATATGAATTAAAATATCCGAAATGCTTTCTATCTTTTTAATATATATTACGCTACGATCTGCACGAGAATTCATTTTTGCAAAAAAGGAATTTTCGTTTAATTTTTCAAGTAAAAACTCAGCAAATTCTTCATTAGAAAGAACAAACTCAAGTAAGTACTTTTTATTTGGGTCAGTTAATACGCCACACCCCAAAAATGCACCTCGCAAGCACGCAAAAAAGCATTCATCAGACTGATAAATTTCTTTATTTATGCTGCCAAACGAATAATTATCAGCATCCCCCGTAAGCAAGCCAATATCAAATAAAAGCTTACCGCACTGGGAAGAAAATGATACCTCAAACGAATAGCTTGTATGTTTTTTGGGTTGAACCTTTTCGGTTGCAACAAGCTCGGGCGAAAAACCGTATAAGCGCTTAATTATTGCAATTTCACGCAAAATTACTGCTTCATTTTCGCAAAAACAAACTAAAGAAACGCCGCCTCTCGTAAGCCTGATATTTCCGCACGAAAAGGCAAACGCACCAATTTCTGCAAGTAACTGATCGTTTTTTAAAAACTTGCGCTTTGATAACTCATCCTTTACTTTTACCGAAAAAGATTTTGTCATTCTTTATTTATGTCCCTATGTCCTATAAAAACAGACATTCCCTTTTTGCTCAAATTTTCTTTAACACACTCTAAAACCGCAACAGAGCGATGAAATCCACCGGTACAGCCTATTGCAAACGTCATTCTCTTTTTACCGGATGAGCTGTACCTTGGAACGATATATTCGAGCTGATTAGTAATAGTTTCAACCGTCTTTTTAAAATCGTCTGACTGCTTTAAAAAATCTGTTACTTCTTTCGTGAGCCCCGAATGCTTTCTTAAATTTGGATAGTTATACGGATTAGGAAGATATCTTACGTCAAAAACGTAATCAGCATCAACAGGAACACCGTGCTTAAAACCAAACGAAAACAGATAAATTTGTGGAGTATCCTTTTTTTCGGCATATTCCTTCTCTAACGATATGCGAATATCCTTAGACGTTAAAAGCGAAGTATCAAGCAAAAGCGTTGCACGCTTTTTAATTGGAGCAAGAATTTCGTTTTCCCTTTTAACACATTCGCTTATAGTGCCCAAATGCGCAAGCGGATGCGTTTGTCTGGTAAAATTATAACGGTTTATCAATTCTTCCGTATTGCAGGATAAAAACAAAACGTCAACGGAATAGTTATTTTTATCCATATAATCAAGTGCACTTGTGAAATCGTTAAAAAATTCTTTTCCGCGCGCATCAATACAAACCGCAACGCGTTCAAACTCGGTATTTCCTTGAAAACAAAGGTCTGCAAACTTTGTTAAAAGTACGCCCGGAAGATTATCAACGCAAAAAAAGCCAATATTTTCAAGCGCTTTAAGCGCAGTAGTTTTACCGGCACCCGAAAGTCCCGTTATAATAACAAATTTCACGCTTTTACTCCTCTGAATTTCTTTGGTATATATTCTTTATCATAATTTAAGATATTGTCAAAATTTATGCCCGCTTCTTTTGCCATTTCAAGTGAGCGTTCAACAAAACCAACATTTTCGGGCAAGTGTGCATCAGAATTAAGTAAAAACTTAACGTTTGTAGTTGCAAGATATTTTAATTGCGCAAGGGAAAGCGAGCAATGTTTGTTGTTAATTTCTATGCAGGTATCAGTTTCTTCAGCCGCTTTTGCAACTGCTTTAATATCAAAATCAGGCATACTTGTCCCAAGATGAGCAAGTGCGTCAATCTCGTACTTGTGCATAGCTTTAACAAGCGCATTTGTATTTATCGCGCGCAATTTATCACGATGACGGAATAAAATTCTAAGCGCATTGCGCCAAACAATACGTACAACGCGCATATATTTAGTACCGCGTACAAAAACATGAAGTCCAACCAAAACTACTTCAAATTGGTCTAAAAGTGATTTTGGTATATCGATTTCGCCCTCGGGCGAAACAAGATTTGCTTCAATGCCAAAATAAATTTTAACGTCAGGAAATTTCTCCTGCGCATCAAAAACCTCTTTTTGTGCATCTAAAATCTCTTTTTTTCTAAGCGAGCCTGCAAAGGTAGAAAGTCCGTGCTCGGTAATAGCAACGCTTTTTAAGCCTTTTTCGTGCGCAACTCGTGCATTTTCCATTGCGCTTCCTTTACCGTGACTAAAGCTTCCGTGTGTATGAAAATCTCCTGTTAACAATTTTTATTCCTCTCCGATAGTAACAATCTCAGGTTCTAACATAGTGCCAAACTTGGCATAAACTTTTTCTTTTACAGCGTTTAGCAAATCAGTAACGTCTTTTGCTGTAGCACCGCCTTTATTTATAACAAAGCCCGCGTGCTTGGTAGAAACCTCTGCACCGCCGACTGAAAATCCTTTTAAACCGCACGAATCAATCATTGCCGCGGCATAGCCGTCTTTTGGACGTTTAAAAGCACTGCCAGCCGATGGATATTCAAGCGGCTGCGTTGTGCGGCGTTTTTGTGAAAGCTCGTTAATACGGGCAACTATTTCCTCTTTATTGCCTTTTTTAAGCTTAATTTTTGCCTTTAAAACAAGCATATCTGTACCTGTAAAGCAAGAATGACGATAAGAAAAATCAAGAGTTTCTCTATCAAATGTTCTTATTTCGCCATCAGCACAAAGTGCGTCAACCTCAAAAACAACGTCGGCAAGCTCACCCTTATACGCTCCTGCATTCATAACTATTCCTCCGCCTATAGTTCCGGGAATGCCCGAGGCAAACTCAAAGCCGGTAAGCGAATTTTCTGCCGCAACAATAGCAATTTTTGCCATACTTATTCCTGATAAAACCTCAATAACTTCATTACAAACAGAATACTCGGCAAAGTTTTTACCAAACTTTATTACTGCACCCCGCACCCCCTTGTCGCGAACTAAAATATTAGAACCGTTGCCTATAAAAGTAAGATTTATATTTAAATTTTTAGCCGTTTTAATAATTTCTTTAAGCTCATAAACGCTTGACGGTTGAACCAATACATCTGCTTTTCCGCCAATTTTAAGCGTTGTAAACTGACTCATTTCAGCGTTTAAAATATAATCAATCGCATTATCCGTTAAAAAGCTTATAAACTCTTCCATAGAGTCCTCCTACTATAAATTATATTTATTATAATATATAATTGCATTTTTTTCAATGTTTTTTTGTTTGATAAACAAAATTAAATTCTTTTTGCTTAATTTCTTGCCAAACTTCTGTATAATACGTGTTTTCGTACGTTGGCTCAGCTTCAGCATTAACAGGAAATAAACCTATCTTCCCTATTTTATCTTGCACGTCCTTTGATAAAATAAAAGAAACGTATTTATCAATCATTTCACTTTTTTTGTCGTTGTTTTGATTTAATGAAGCAAAATACTGTATTAAATCTGTATACGTTGCAACGCTTATATTCCCGTTTCTTTTATTTTTTGAATTTAAAAGGCGATACAAATCTCTTTGTGTTCCAAGCAAAGAAGAATATTTTTTGTTTACGTATGAATTAAATGCTTCATATTGAAAATTTAAAAATTCGGTTTCTTTTTTCTCTGCAGAAAAATCTTCAAGTGCGTTTAGCGGATAAAAACCGTTTTTATTAGAATAAACTATTTTATCCTCCGCTTTTTCTTCTTCGCCCTCAAAAAGACAATATACGCCAAAACACCAAGGTATTGCATCAGAGAAAACCGCGTTTTTTATATCCTCGCGCAGATTAGATATATCAACATCAAGTATTTGCGTGTTTTCTACGTTTATCGGCATCGAAAAAGAAATAATATCAGGCTTTTTTGTTTTAAGCAGCAATTCTGCACGTTCCGGCGAAAGCGATTCTACCGCAATATAAACTCCGTTATGCTTTTTTTCAAACGCAAGACTCTGCTCTTTAAGCCACGTTGCGCGTGAGCCCGTTCCACCCTCAAAACAGTCTATTTGCCACAGGGTTATCGTTCCATAAAAATACTTTTCGCGCCGCGATAAAATCTCATCAGTAATAATATCGGTGTTTAGGTGTGCATACATTTTTTGAGGAAAAGTAAGCACGCAAAAAATCAAAATGGCAGCAAGTAAAATTCTAAAAAAATTTTTCATCAAATCACCGATTTATTATATGACTTTTTTTAAAATAAAAGCACTTTTTTGCGTTTTTTTACAGTCACAATTTTTTCACACTTACCGTACTTGACTTTTTTTATATTATAGAATAAAATTATTATATAAATTTTCTTGGAGGAAAATTATGAAAAAGAAACTTATTGTATTTTTACTTATATTATCATTGCTTCTTCCCTGCTTTGCGCTCACCTCGTTTGCAGAGCCGGATGAAGAAGAGCAAACACAAGAGCACCATATTCAAATTAATGCCAGTTCTTATGGTGACGACCTCAGTGGAGTCGCAGTTTATTTGAGCGAAAAAAACAATTACACAGCTTCCATCAGTTTTTACATAACAGCATGTTCTCATGACCACACTCTTAAAAAAATTGAAAAAATCAATGGTAACACCATCACACTTGTA
>JAZSMS010000069.1:0-8236 GCA_045536015.1 Clostridia bacterium | reverse complement strand
CCGAGAACAAGTTAAAGCTAAGGCCTGCAAATGTGGTTATTACTATTGTTATTGCAACAATTAAAGATAAAAGTTTTTTCATAATTTTTCTCCTTTACTTTATTAAGAAAGATTTAATGTAATTTTACTTTTTTGTATTATACAACTTTATTTTCCAAAAGTCCTATGCTACGAGCATAGCTTTGGTGTTTTTTTATTTCTTCCCTACCTCCCCAAAAAAACAAAAAGTGCGCCTACCGAAGCAAGCGCACAAAAAACGCAAATTCCGATAGTCGCCAAACTAATTCAATATTACAAGCATTACACAATTCATATTGTTGGAATCTGCGTTTTTAACAAATTCACAATACAAATTGTGCACAGGAAACAATAACCTTATTCCCAAAAATAGAATAACGCTTGTATACAGATATTAAATTAGTTTGGCATAGTTTGGCAACTTTATAATAACACACTTGCGTTTAGTTGTAAAGATTTTTTAACACAAAAAAACACCGCAAAAGCGGTGTTTTAATTATTATTCATTCTTCAAAAGCATATCGCCCTTTTTAATCCAGCCTGCCTTGCGCATACCCTCGCTTATTGCAAGCGAAAGTGCAGCAGGAAGAATAAAGCACATAAGAATTATCTTTAAAAAGTCAAACCATTCAAAGCCGTCGGGCATCATTTGTATCCACATTCCCGCAGGGCCTACAAGTCCGCACGTTCCCATACCGCCAAATACGCCGGGGCCGTTTTCTACTGTTAAAACCGTTGCGGCAATAGGACCAAGTATTGCCGAAGCAAGTGTAGGCGGAACCAAAATAAGCGGGTGACGGACAATGTTTGGCACCTGAAGCATCGACGTGCCCAAGCCTTGCGATAAAAAGCCGCTAAAGCCGTTTTCACGCCAGGACGAAACTGCAAAGCCAACCATCTGGCAGCAGCAACCAACCGTTGCAACACCTGCCGCTAAAGCGATGTTTTCACTTTCGGTAAATAAGCTTGCCTGAAAAATTGCAAGCGAAATTGCCGCACTTGAGATAGGTGCAGTAAGTGCAAGACCCATAACAACGGCAACTATAATTCCCATTAAAATGGGATGTAAGCCCATAGCAATATTAAGCTGGACGCCTATCCAATCACAGAACGCCTTGATGTATGGACCTGAAAACACACCAACAACGCCGCCCGTTAAAAGAGAAACCGACGGAACAAGCAAAATATCAAAACGTGTTTTACCTGCAATTAAATTTGCAATCTCGGCACCAACTACTGCCGCAACATAAGCACCCAAGGGTCCTCCGCCTTTTTGGTACGCAATAGCACCAACCGCCGCTGCCGAAAACATAACCAAGGGCTTAACCTTAAGACCGTTTGCAACTGCAACACCTATTGCCGCACCGACTATGTAGCCGTTTTGTGCTTCTGCGCCAAGCGTTACAAGCAGTTCAAAGTTTGTCCACGTGCCTATCTGCTTAAAGATAGTACCAATTAAAAGCGAAGCAAACACACCAAGTGCCATTGCACCAAATGCATCAACAAACCAACGCTTTAACAACCTTGTTACAATACCATTTTTAGCCATTTTTCTACCTCTCTTGATACGTTATTCGTATTTTAATTGCGTAAATATATATTTTACAAGCGCAAACTTGTAATCACCCATATCAGCGCTGACAAGAACTGCATCCTGCTCGCCTCCCGAGAGAACAAGACCTGCATACCAGCCAATTTCGCCCGTTTCGTTAGCACTTGTCTGTGCAGTACCCGTTTTTGCTGCAAAAGTCATTGTATCCCATAAGCCAAGCGTACCGCTTTTACCTGTTCCGCTTTTTGCGGTTTTTTCAAGTATCGAAAGCACCGTAGAAACAGTTGAAGACGGGAATACGTTTTGCTTATATGCCTTTGGCTCGGTTATCTGCAGAACAACGTGCTCGCCAAGCTCGTTTGTTGAACAAATTTTATCCACAATATACGGTTGCATTATAGTTCCGTTATTTCCGTACAGTGACCACGTACAGCATAATTGCAAGGGCGTAAACAACATTTCGCCCTGACCAAAGCCCGTATCTGCAAGTAACTTTTGGCTGTTTAGCGTTGCATACGAATTTGCAAGCTGTGTTTTTTTAGTTGACAAATCAAACGGAATAGCCTCGCCTATACCAAGCTTTTCGGCATACGAAATAACATCGTCCTTACCTACCATCATAGCAAGCCAACCAAAGTAAATGTTATCTGACCAGATTAAACCTCGGTTCATATCTAATCTTCCCTTATTTCCTGCATTTGGGAAAGATTGGCGAACAATGTAATTTGACCAATTACTTCCCTTTGGACGCCAGCGTTCTTTTTCGTTAGTGTAATATTGAATTTCGTCTTCATAAGGAAATATCGTTGAGGTTGTTACCGTTTTTGTTTCAAGTCCGATAAGCGCCATAATTGACTTAAATATCGAGCCGGGTGGATAGAGACCCGAAATATTTCTGTTTAAAAGCGGAGTGTCTTTATTTTCAAACAAATCGCCATAATTTGTTGCTTTATCAAAAGCATAGATGTTTGCATCGTAGCTTGGGTAGCTTACAAGAGAAACCACCGCACCCGTTTTAGGATTAACTATATTTACAGTGCCCGTCGAATCATCTTTAAACTCGGCATTCATATAATGCGTAATATTTTTTTGAAGCAGAATATCAACCGTTAAAATAAGATCGTATCCGTCGCGTGCTTCTTCTTCATATAAAACGGTTTTGGTTTTACTGTCGTCTGATAAAAGATAAATCCGTTTTCCCGTCTTTGGCTGAAGATATTGATCATAGGCAAGCTCTAACCCACTTCTGCCAACGCGCGTTCCTTCGGGAAGATACTTATATTCTTCGCTTACTCTATCTTCTTCTGTTACGGGAGTAGCATATCCAAGCGTTTGTGAAAGCGCCTCTTTATACGGATAATAGCGAATTGGTGTTATAGACGATTTATCTATCTTTACGTTTTCTATCTTTTTAATTGCTTCTTCTTGCTCGGCGCTAAAATCTTGCTTAAACACCGTTGCCCAGATGCCCGTATCGCCGTACGATTTTTCAAATTTATGAACGGTTTGCGTTATATCAAGCCCAAGCACCTGCGCTACCTGCGTAGCCATTGCATTAACGTTTGCTATTTTTGCTTTTTCCGAATAAATAGTTACCGCATAATCGTTTTTAACTACAAGCCTGCCCGCACGGTCAAAAATTTCTCCTCTAGCGCCTTGAGTTTCCGAGGCAAATATACGGTCATTCCAGTTCATACCCTCAACAACGTTTGCCGGAGTCCACGCAACAAGGTAAAAGTCTGCCTTTTTGCATACCTCAAGCGTCATTTCGTGTATAAACGTTCCGTATTCGGAAGAAGTAAATTCGGCAGTATATTCAAACGAAACGCTTGTTTGATTATCTACCGAGCCCGTTTTTGTAATTTTTACGGACTGTATTTTAAGCGTATCATAGACTTTTTTGTGATATTCAACAAATTCGTCATAGTCTACTCTGCCTTGCGCGCCCGGGGTCAAGAGGTTATACATCTTTTGATAATCAAACTTTTTAAACGCGTTAAAATACGCGTTTGCCGCACCCGAGAATGATTTTCCTGCACACGAAGAGCATATTGCGGCTACACTAAAGCAAAGTGCTAACACAATAAAAATTTTAGTTATAATTCTTTTCATTTTTACTGCTTGTCCACCATTTTTTTAATATTATCAAGCGTGTAAATTCCTGCAGAATGATCGCGATAAACTCCGTTTTTCTCTTTATACAAAACGCTGAATTTACCTTCTAAAAGATTTCCGTTTTTATCTAAAAGCAAAATATAGGTTTTATTGTTAGAAAATTCCGGTTCATTTTCATAAGTAACGTTATACTTTTTGGGGCGTTTTGTGCTGTCATAAAAAAGAGCAGAGCCGCCGTAAACTTCAAGCGAAACGTCTTGTTTTTCTTCGCCCTTTAACGTTTGCAAAACGGTAAAATCAATAGTTTTGCTTACAAATGCAGTACCGTTTTTCTGTCCCGACTGTGTCTTTGATTCGCCTGAAACCTCGGCAATTACTATGCTTTCTGCTTCACTTATTTGCTCGGAAAGCGGTCTGCTTTGATAAGGAGTATTCATAGTAACATTTTGTCCAACAAAAGGTATTATCATCGAAATTTGCGGATAAAACATATATCCGATAAAAAAGATTATAATAAAAACCACCACACTGAAAGTTGCGGCTGGTCCTTTATCTACACGCTGAATGTTTTTTTCGTCCATAAAAACATCTCCTTTATTGCCAAAAATTATAGCACCTTTAACGGTGCTTGTCAATTATATACGCCCTTATAAATTGTGAAAAAACACTTTACAATTTATGTAAAAGCATATATAATGTAATACGAAAACTCGAAAACGGGACACGTTTTTTATCAATCGCTTTTTTAGAGAGTGTATGGTTGGTGCAAATACACAAAGCGCGTTAAAAGATATCACCCGCCCTCACTAAAAGTGATAGAGGCATTGCCGAAAGCAAATTAAGCAATGATGTGTTCCGCGCATTAAGCGGAAACGTATGTTTGTACGGGATTTTTGGTGGTATTATGCCCTGTGTTTTTCCAAAAATCACAGGGCTTTTATTTTACGGAGGTTTTTAATGTATAAGAAGGTTGACACCACTCTGAACTTTATCGACAGAGAAAAAGAAATTCTTACCTATTGGAAAGAACACAACGTTTTTGAGCGCAGCTTACAAAAAAATGAAGGTGCGCAGGAATTCACCTTTTATGATGGTCCCCCTACCGCTAACGGTAAGCCTCATATAGGTCATATTCTTACGCGCGTTATTAAGGATATTATTCCTCGCTACCGCACGATGAAGGGCTATCACGTTGCCCGAAAAGCAGGCTGGGATACCCACGGTCTTCCGGTTGAGCTTGAGGTAGAAAAAATGCTTGGCATAAGCGGTAAGCCTCAAATCGAAGATTACGGCGTAGAACCCTTTATTCAAAAATGCAAAGAAAGCGTTTGGAAATATAAGGGAGAATGGGAAAAAATGAGTGACCGCGTAGGCTACTGGGTTGATATGGATAACCCCTACATTACCTACGACGATAATTATATTGAAAGCGAATGGTGGGCACTTAAAACAATAGCCGACAAGGGTCTTTTATATAAGGGTCACAAGGTTGTTCCCTACTGCCCCCGCTGCGGTACTGCACTTTCTTCGCACGAAGTTGCTCAAGGATACAAAGACGTTAAAGAAACGAGCGTATTTGTTTCGTTTAAGGTTAAAGGCGAGGATAACACCTATCTTTTAGCCTGGACTACTACGCCTTGGACACTCCCCAGCAACGTTGCTCTTTGCGTAAACGCTAAAGAAGATTACGTTTATGCACAAAAAGACGGTAAAGTTTTCATCTGTGCCGCCGCACTTTTAGAAAGTGCTCTTGGCGAAGGCTGCACAGTAGTTAAGACCGTTAAAGGTGCCGACCTTTGCGGAATTGATTACGAGCCTTTATTTAACTTTGTTTCGCCCAAAGAGCGCGCTTGGTACGTTGTTGCCGATTCATACGTTACTCTTGATGCAGGTTCGGGTATAGTTCATATTGCCCCCGCATTTGGTGAAGACGATGCGCGTGTAGGCAGAGAAAACAACTTACCATTTGTTCAGCTTATAAATGCACAAGGTTGCTTTGTAGAAGAAGCAACCGACTATGCAGGAATGTTTATGAAGGATGCCGACAAGGTTATTATCGAAGACCTTGATAAAGCAGGCCTACTTGTTAAGGCAGTTGAGTTTACGCACAGCTATCCTTTCTGCTGGAGATGCGATACTCCCCTTATTTACTATGCAAGAAGCACCTGGTTTATAAAGATGACTGCCGTTAAAGAAGCACTTATCCGCAACAACCGTTCGGTTAACTGGATTCCCGAAAGTATTAAAGACGGTAGAATGGGCAACTTCCTTGAAAACGTTATTGACTGGGGTCTTTCGCGCGAGCGTTATTGGGGTACTCCCTTACCCGTTTGGGAGTGCGAATGTGGACACTTTATTACCATTGGTTCTAAAAAAGAGCTTGCTGAAAAGACAGGTTGCGACGAAAATATCGAGCTTCACCTTCCTTTCCTTGCTCCCTTAACCGTTAAGTGCGAAAAGTGCGGCAAGGAAATGCACCGTGTGCCCGAGGTTATTGACTGCTGGTTTGATAGCGGCTCAATGCCCTTTGCACAGTTGCACTACCCCTTTGAAAACAAAGATTTGTTTGAAAAGTTATTCCCTGCCGACTTTATAAGTGAGGCTATTGACCAGACTCGCGGTTGGTTCTATACTCTCCTTGCTATTTCTACGCTTTTATTTGACAAGGCTCCCTTTAAGAATTGTATAGTTTTAGGTCACGTTAACGATAAAGACGGCATAAAGATGAGTAAGCACAAGGGCAACGTTGTTGACCCCTGGAGCATTTTAGACGTTCAGGGTGCCGATGCGGTTAGATGGTACTTCTACACCGGCTCTGCTCCGTGGCTTCCCTCACGCTTCTATGCCGAAGCAGTAAGTGAGGCACAGCGTAAATATATGGGTACTCTCTGGAATACCTATGCCTTCTACGTTATGTACGCCGAAATTGATAAGTTTAATCCTAACGATTATACTCTTGAATACGATAAGCTTTCGGTTATGGATAAGTGGATACTTTCGCGCTTACAGTCGCTTGTTAAGTTTATTGACGAGGGGCTTGAAAACTATCACATTACCGAAACCGCAAGAGCTCTTGGCGACTTTGTTGATGAGCTTTCAAACTGGTACGTTCGCCGTGGCAGAGAGCGTTACTGGGGCAATGAAATGACGCAGGATAAGATTAACGCTTATATGACGCTTTATACCGTTTTAGAAACGCTTACTCTTTTAACTGCACCCTACACTCCCTTTATTGCAGAAGAAATTTATCGCAATATCGTTGGTTCGGTTTCGCCCCAAATGCCCGAAAGTGTTCATCTTTGCGACTTCCCCAAGGCAAACGAGGCTTGGATTGACAAAGAACTTGAAGAAAATATGGATTATCTTTTAAAAGCAGTTTACCTTGGACGTTCGTGCAGAAACGATGCAAACATCAAAAACCGTCAACCGCTTCAAACCTTGTTTATCAGCGGCTCGCGTGTGCTTCCTGAAATGTTCTGCCGTGAAATTGAAGATGAGCTTAACGTTAAAGAGGTTAAGTTTACCGACGATTCTTCCGACTTTATTACCTACACCTTTAAGCCTCAGCTTAGAACCGTTGGTCCTAAATACGGCAAGCTTGTTGGTCTTATCGGCAAGGCGCTTGCAAGTGCAAACGGCAGCGCTCTTTACGCCGAGCTTGTAAAAAATAACGAAATTAAGCTTGATATCAACGGTCAAGAGGTTGTTTTAACTAACGACGATTTACTTATAACCCCCGCTAACAAGTCAGGCTTTACTGCGCAGACCGATGGCGAAGTTACAGTAGTTCTTGATAACAACTTAACCGATGAGCTTATACGTGAAGGCTATATGCGCGAGCTTATCTCAAAGGTTCAGACAATGCGTAAGGAAACAGGCTTTGAGGTTACCGACCACATTGCACTTAATATTGAGGCTGATGCAGAATTATCGCAGATAGCACTTGATTTTAGGCAGGACATTATGCACGATTGCTTAGCTGATTCGCTTACCGTTGATTCTCCCAAGACAAATGCTAAAGAGTGGAGCATCAACGATAAAAAGTGCGTGCTTTCAATGGAAAAGGTATAATATGTTTATAGCTGAAAATTGGCTTGATTACGAGCTTATTGATACCGGCGAAGGTATGAAATTGGAGCGCTGGAAGGATATTTACCTTCTGCGCCCCGATCCTCAGACCATCTGGCCGTACACTAAGACTCCCAATAAAAAAGAAATACACGCCGTTTATTCACGTTCTTCATCAGGCGGCGGCTCATGGACCTTTAATAAAAGTATGCCTGAACAATGGACAGTTTCGTGGGAAGATTTAACATTTTGCATTAAGCCTATGGGCTTTAAGCATACGGGACTTTTCCCCGAGCAAGCGGCTAACTGGGCGTGGATGCGTAAAAAAATTAAAGAAGCTAACAGACCTATAAACGTGCTTAACCTTTTTGGTTATACCGGCGGTGCAACCGTTGCGTGTGCTTCGGCAGGCGCTTCGGTTTGCCACGTTGATGCGGCGAAAAATATGGTGGCAGTAGGCAAGCAAAACCTTGCCGCCACCGG
>JAZSMS010000128.1:0-8415 GCA_045536015.1 Clostridia bacterium | reverse complement strand
CTTACGTTCCGCTTTGTGTTAACGGCGAAATGCTTGCAACACAGTACGTTGCCAAATATTTAGAGCAGCTTGGACTTTTAAAAATGGACTTTTTAGGCCTTCGCACGCTTACCGTTATTCGTGATACGCTTGATTTTATCCGCAAGCGTACAGAAAAAACGCTTGACCTTGAAAAAATTCCGTTTGACGATCAAAGCGTTTATGCAATGATAGGTCAAGGCGACTGCGATGCTGTTTTTCAATTAGAAAGCACGGGAATGAGCAACTTTATGCGCGAGCTTAAGCCTACCTGCTTTGAAGATATCGTCGCAGGAATTGCACTTTTTAGACCGGGTCCGATGGATAGTATTCCAAAGTACATTTTTGGTAAAAATAATCCTGATAAGGTTGAATACGATCATCCCGTTATGAAGAAAACTTTGGATGTAACGTACGGCTGTATGGTGTATCAAGAACAGGTTATGCAAATTGTTCGTGACGTGGCAGGCTATTCGCTTGGCAGAAGTGACATAATGCGCCGAGCAATGAGTAAAAAAGACCAAAAAGCAATGGAATTTGAACGCAAGGTCTTTATTTATGGCTTAGAAGAGAACGGACAGACCGTTGTAGAAGGTGCTATAAAGCGCGGTATTGATGAGCAAACCGCGATAAAAATATTTGATAAAATAAACGCATTTGCGCAGTATGCGTTTAATAAGTCACACGCAGCGGCTTATGCAGTCGTTGCTTATCAAACGGCGTATTTAAAGCATTATTATCCACTTGAAATGATGGCGGCAACGCTTAATAGTTTTTTGACAAATACCGATAAAATGGTACGCTATATCAATTATTGCCGTGATCACGGTATTGAAATTCTTCCGCCAAACGTTAACGAAAGTCTTTCGGGATTTTCGCCCGTAAAAGACAAAAAAGCTATTCGCTTTGGCTTAAGTGCAATTAAAAACGTTGGTCTAGGAGTTAAATCAATAATAAATAAGCGTGCAGAGGGTGGAGAGTTTACTTCGCTTGATGATTTTGCTCAAAAAACAGCTGATTGCAGTGATGTAAATAAGCGTATGGTAGAAAGCTTAATAAAAGCAGGTGCGTTTGACTGTTTAGAACTTTCGCGCCGCACGTTGCTTGCTAATTTTGAAGCGGTTATCGACGATGCACAAAACAGAAAGAAAAACGCAGTTTTAGGACAGATTTCACTTTTTGATGACGAAGCCTTTAAAATAGAAAACACTTCGCTTTCAATTAGAGAAATAGGTGAGTATCCTAAAAATCAACTGCTTGCTATGGAAAAGGAAATGCTTGGCGTGTATCTTTCGGGCCATCCGCTTGAAAACTATAAAAAACAGATAAACGAGCTGGGCTTTAATCTTTCTATGTTTAATTCGTTAACAGAGACCGACGAAAACGGCGAAACTATCGTTTCTGACGAGCTTTTAGCCCTTGATAACAAGGACGTAACATTTATTGCAATAATTTCTGCAATTAAGAAAAAAACTACAAAAAGTGGATCGTTTATGGCGTTTTTAACGCTTGAGGATATGTATTCTTCTATTAGCGGATTAGTTTTTCCTGCGGCGCTTCAAAAATACTCGCAACAGATTTTTGATGATGCGATAGTTATTGTAAACGGTAAATTGAGTATTCGTGATGAAGAAGAGCCTGCAATATTAGTAAATTCCGTTACTTCGGCGTTGCCTGACAGCGAGCTTGCACAAACAGTTTCGGTTTTTGTTCGTACAAATCTTGACCAAACCGATAAACTTGAAATGCTTCAGCAGTTATTACCAACTATACAAGGGAATTGTCCTTTGGTTTTATATTACGAAAATTTGCGTAAACAGCAAAAGCTTAATTCTAAAATTTCTTCTGACGACACTACAGTTGCACAAATCAAAGAAATTTTTGGCGAAAACAACGTAAAAATTGTAAAAAAATGAGCAAATTGCTGGTCAAATTTTGATTTTAATGATATAATACCTTGTATTTATTTATCAAAAACCTCAATCACTATTCTTTAAGGAGAAATTTATATATGGAAAACAAGAGAATTGCTGTATTAACAAGTGGTGGTGATGCACCGGGCATGAATGCCTGCATCCGTTCGGTAGTACGTAACGGTATTCATCACGGCTTTGAGATGGTTGGTGTTATTAAGGGCTATAACGGCTTAATAAAAAACGAAATGATACCGCTTGATAACCGCTCGGTCGGCAATATTATTAATAAAGGCGGCACAATGCTTCGTACTGCGCGTTGTCTTGAGTTTAAAACTGAAGAGGGCTTAAATAAAGCTCTTGAAAACATTAAAAAGAACAATATCGCAGGTGTTGTTGTTATAGGTGGCGATGGTTCATTTATGGGTTGCCGTGCTCTTACTTTGGCAGGTGTTCCTGCTATCGGTATTCCCGGAACAATCGATAACGACCTTGCATACACCGATTTTACGCTTGGCTTCGATACGGCAGTTAATACTGTTTTAGATGCTATTACAAAAATTCGCGATACTATGGCAAGTCACGACAGAGTAAGTATTATTGAGGTTATGGGTAACCGTTGTGGCGATATCGCTCTTTACGCAGGTCTTTGTGGTGGCGCAGAATATATCGTTGTACCCGAGCGCGAGTGGAGTGTTGATTCTCTTTGCGAAAAGCTTACATTTAGTAAAAAAATCGGCAAAACCTCAAGTATCGTAGTTGTTGCCGAAGGTGCTATCAAGGGCGAAGTTTTAGCAGAAGAAATTAAAAAGCGTACAAATATGGATACCCGTACAACCGTTTTAGGCTATATTCAGCGTGGCGGATCACCTTCTGCCAGTGACGTTTTGCTTGCAAGCCGCTTTGGCGCAAAGGCTATTCAGCTTGTTTCTAAAGGTATTGGTGGCAGATGCGTAGGTATTAAAAATAACAGAATTTTTGATATGGATATCATTGAAGCTTGCTCAATGAAAGGCAACTTTAACAACGAATTATTTGAAATTGCAGATATCTTGTCAAAATAAGAGGTTTTTATGAAGCTTATTATTGATGGAATGGGTGGCGATAATGCACCGCAAGAAATCGTTAAAGGTACTGTTTTAGCGTTAAATCAAAGAGATGACTTTTCGGTAATTTTTACCGGATTTGAAGATCAGATTATTCCTGAGCTTACAAAATACGATTATCCTAAAGACAGGGTAGAAATTGTTAATACTACCGAGGTTATCGGTATGGACGAACATCCCGTTGAAGCAATCAGAAAAAAGAAAGATTCTTCAATGGTTGTAGGTCAGCTTTTACTAAAAGATAAAAAAGGCGATGCTTTTATTTCTTGTGGCTCAACCGGTGCGTGCCTTGCTTGTGGTCAGTTAAGACTTGGAAGAATAAAGGGAATATCGCGTCCTGCGCTTGCACCTGTGCTTCCTAACAAAAACAAAGGTGTTTTACTTATTGATAGTGGTGCTAATATGGATTGCAAGCCCCAAAATCTTGCACAGTTTGCAGTTATGGGTAGTATCTATATGGAAAAGGTTATCGGCATTGATTCGCCCCGCGTAGGTCTTGCTTCGGTTGGAACTGAAGACACAAAGGGAAATATGCAGACCAAAGAGGCTTTTGAGCTTATAAAAAAGATAGAAAACATCAATTTTATAGGCAATGCTGAGGGCAGAGATATTGTTGACCGCGTTGACGTTATGGTTGCAGACGGCTTTGTTGGAAACGTTATGTTAAAGTCACTTGAAGGCTTTGCAAGCTTTATTTTTGATAATTTAAAGCAAAGCTTTTCTTCTTCGTTTAGAAATAAAATTGGTGCGGCTCTATTAATGCCTGCACTTAAAAAATTAAAAAAGACGCTTGATTATAACGCATACGGCGGTGCTCCGCTTTTAGGCGTTGACGGTGTTGTTATTAAAGGGCACGGTTCTAACAAGGCTAACGCCATGATAGCAACGATAGATCAAGCAATTAAAATGGTTCAAACGGACGTTGTTGGAATTATTAAACAAAATATTCCCGCTTCGGACGAAGAATAATGTTTTTATTTATAAGGAGATTAAAAAATGTTTGAAGAATTAAAGGGCAGAATTGCCGACGTACTTAACATTGATGCCGAAAAAATTACAGAAGATAGCCGTCTTATTGAGGATCTTAAGGCTGATTCGATGGATGTTGCAACTCTTTTAATTGAGCTTGAGGGCGAATATGGCATCGAAATTGAAGAAGACGATCTTGATAATTTAAAGACCGTTAAAGACATTGTTGCTTACATAGAAGCAAAAAAATAATGCGGATTTTAGAAGAAAAAATAAATTATTCCTTCAAGAACAGAACGCTTTTAACTACTGCGTTGACACACCCCTCTTATTCGGCAGAAAAGAGGGGGATAAATAATCAACGCCTTGAGTTTTTAGGTGACGCTGTTCTTGAAGCCGTTATAAGCAATTATATTTTTGAAAACTTTTCTGATTTAGATGAAGGTAAAATGACGCGTCTTCGTGCCTCTATCGTCTCTGAAGCACCGTTATTTGAAGCGGCAAAGAGTATAAATCTTTTTGATTATATTCTGCTAGGTTCAGGCGAAAGTGCAAGCGGTGGCAAAAACAAGCCGAGTGTGCTTTCCGATGCACTCGAAGCATTATTTGCCGCAGTTTATTTAGACGGTGGCTTTGACGAGGCTAAAAGGGTTATTCTTGCTGTTTTAAAGCAGGTAATTGACGATCCTACGCTTCGTCCTTACGATTATAAGACCGAGCTTCAGGAATTTTTGTTTAAAGACGGCGAGGTTAAAGTGGAATATATTACAGAATCAGTTTCACATCAAGGCAGTAATTTCTTGTTTGCATCAAGCGTGTTTTGCAACGGTAAATTGCTTGGCACAGGCGAGGGCACAAGTAAAAAACGTGCCGAGCAGGATGCGGCAAAAAATGCTTTGGTTAACACCTTATAAAGACGACAAACCAAAATATGCATAAATTCAGCCGTTTAAGGCGGGTTTAAGTTGCAATGCTTTGATTAAATTAAACTGACGGAGGAAATATGGTTTTAAAAAGATTGGAGCTATTTGGCTTTAAATCGTTTTGCGAAAGGCTTGACGTAAGCTTTTCTGACGGTATTACTGCCATCGTAGGTCCTAACGGAAGCGGAAAAAGTAATATAAGAGATGCGGTAAGAAGGGTAAAGGGAGAGCAGAGCCGAAAGTAGCTACGCGGTCTAAATATGGCAGACGTTATCTTTAAGGGTACCGAAACGCGTAAACCCTTATCGTATTGCGAAGTTTCGCTTGTATTTGACAATACCGACAGAGGCCTTGATATTGATTATACCGAGGTTGTTATTACACGCCGTCTTTATCGTAGTGGCGAAAGTGAATATTACATAAACCGTACCGGTTGCAGATTAAAAGATATAGTTACGCTCTTTCAGGATACTGGTATCGGTAAAGAGGGTTATTCGCTTATTGGGCAGGGAAGAATTGAAAATCTTCTCTCCGGCAAACAAGAAGAACGCAGAAACGTTTTTGAAGAGGCTGCCGGCATTGTCAAATATAAAACGCGCAAAAATGAAGCGGAACGCAAGCTTAGTCACACTAAAGATAACCTTTTGCGCATAAATGATATTATTGAAACGCTTCAAGAGCGTATTGAACCATTGGGTGAACAAGCTGAAACTGCAAAAGCTTATCTTTCACTTCGTGAACAATTAAAAAATATAGAAGTTAATTTTTACATTGTTCAAAACGAGCTTGCAGAGCAAAGACGTGCTAATTACAATCAACAGCTTGAGGGAATTGACCAGGAACGCGAAGAAAAAACGCAGCAGATAGAAAAATTTACTGCCGAAATTCAAAAACTTGACGAGCAGGTTGCCGAAAAAGAGGCAACATTATCGCAAATTCGTTCAAAGCTTTTAGAGCTTACGGCTAAAAACGAAAATGCATCGGGTCAACAACAGGTTTTTGCCGAAAGAATTAATAATATTCTTCAACAAATTGAACGTGTTAAAAACGAGCTTGTTTCTAACGAATCGAGAAAGCAATCAATGCTTAATGCAATTAATGGCGATGAAAACTCAAAAGTAGAAAAGCAAATTCTCGTTAAAGAAAAGAAAGAGGCTATTTTAGCCCTTGAAGCAGATGTTGCCGAAAAAGAGACAGTTTTACAAGCGGAAAATACAGAGCTTGAAAAATTAAAGGCAGAGATGATTGCCAATATTAACAAGCTTTCTGACGTTAAATCTAATATAAGCCGTTTTGACGCTATGAAAGCAAATATTGCACAGCGTACTGAAAAGCTTAATATTTTACTTGAGCAACTTTTACTTCAGCGTGGTGCGATAGAGGACGCACTTTCTGATCAAAAGAAAAAAACTGCCGTTTTTGATAGTGAAAAAGAAAAATTAACTGCAAAAATGGAAGAAAATAAGCTTGCTTGGCAAAAACTTTATTTGGAAAAAGACACTGCGGCCGAAAGACTTTCTGCGGCACAGACGCAGGTTGACTCTGCTGCATCGCGCTTAAAGGTTTTAGAGGACTTAAAGCGCGATTACGAGGGCTTTAACTTTGCGGTAAAAAAACTTTTAGCGTTGTCCAAAAAAGATTCCGCCGTTGCAAAACATATCTACGGCGTTGTTGCCGAGATAATAAGTGTTGATAAAAAGTTTGAAGATGCTATCGAGGCAGCACTCGGCAATGCAATGCAAAATATTGTTACTCCTACCGAGCACGATGCAAAGGCTCTTATCGAAATTTTGCGTTCAACTAATTCGGGCAGAGCAACGTTTTTACCTTGTGCAAGCGTTGTTCCGCGTATTCCTGATAAGCGCGAGCTTGCTGCGGCAAAGGAAGACGGCTGCTTTGGCTTTGCTGATAGTTTAATTTCGTATGATAAAAAATACGATAACGTTATTAAAAATCTTTTAGGCAAAACACTTATTTGCGACAACCTTGATACAGGTATTAAAATTGCACGTTTAACCGGTCAATCACTTAAAATTGTTACGCTTTCGGGCGACGTTATGAACACCGGTGGTTCTATCTCGGGCGGTAGTAAGCACGCACGTTCAAGCAGTATTTTAAGCCGTGACCGCGAAATTGAAGAAACTGCACGTCTTTTAAAAGAAAAGCAGGCTCTTGCGGCTCAAATCAAAGACGATATTGAGAATTTTGACCAAAAGTGTAGAAATTATGAAAGTGTTGTAAACGATTGTCAAACTAAAATTCACGAGCTTGAAGTTGTTTTTGCGCACGATATAGAAAAGCTTACATCGCTTAATAACGATTTAGAGGCTTCTAAACAAAACGAAGAAGAATTAAAACTTGAAAAAGAGCAGCTTGCCGATACTTTAAAAGAAATTGAAGCCCAACTTGCTGAAATTTCACAGATGCAGGATGGCTTTGACCAATCTAATAACGATACTCAGGCGAGCATAAGTGCAAGACAATCTGAATATAATAAAAAACAGCTTGAAAAAGAAAAGCTTGCACAAAAGCTTACAGATGATAAAATCGAATGTGCGGCGCTTGAGAAAGAGCTTGAGGCAATGCAGAATAATGCCGAACGCTTAAAAGAGCTTATCCAAAATCTTGAAGAAGCAAAGGTTAAGCTTGTGGCTGAAGGTAAAAGACTTGAACTTTCACTTGAAGAAGTTAAAAAAGAGCAGGCGGACACTGCAAGTGATGCCGATGGCATTTTAGAGCTTTTAAATGAGTTTTCTGAAAAAGAAAAGGCAGAGGAAGCGCTTAGAGAGAGCATTATTGCACTTTCAAAGGAAAACGAAGAGCGCAGACGCGGCTTTGAACAAGAAATTTATCAGGCAGGCGAGAAAAGACATAAGATTGAATTATTACTTGCAAAGGTTGATAACGATCTTAAATATCTTGAAAACAGAATTTGGGAAGAATACGAGCTTACGCAGGCAACTGCGCTTGAAATGCGTGATCCCGAGTTTAAGCAAACGGGTGCTCAGACCGAAATCAACCGCTTAAAACGCGAAATTTCTGCACTCGGTAATGTAAACGTTAACGCTATTGATGAATACGTTGAAACTAAAGAAAAATTTGATTCGCTTTCGCATCAACGCGACGATCTTGAAAAGGCAGAAGAAGACCTTAACAAGATAATTGAAGAGCTTACCAAAAAGATGGACAAGCAATTCCGAGCGCAATTTGAAATTATAAATAAATACTTTAACGAAACGTTCCGCGAGCTTTTTGGCGGCGGAAAGGCAGAATTAAAGCTTGAAAACGGAGAAAATTCACTTGATGCCGACATTGAAATTGTTGCTCAGCCTCCGGGAAAGAGCTTACAGTTGCTTTCGCTTTTATCAGGCGGTGAGCGTGCTTTAACAGCTATTGCCATTTTGTTTGCAATGCTTAAGCTTAAGCCGACTCCGTTCTGTATTTTAGACGAAATTGAGGCAGCTCTTGACGAGGCAAACGTTGGTA
>JAZSMS010000011.1:0-3497 GCA_045536015.1 Clostridia bacterium | reverse complement strand
TCTCATCAGATAAGCTTTGCGCACCGATAGAAATTCGGTTTACGCCAGCGCTTTTAAGCGTACGTAATTTTTCTTCGGTAACAGAGGCAGGGTTACATTCAAACGTAATTTCGGCATCTTTATCAATTTTAAAATTGCTTTTTAATAATTCAAGCAAATCTGCAATTTGCCCGCTTGACATCACACTTGGCGTACCGCCGCCAAAATACACTGTATCAATTTTTTGCCCCGCGTACTTTTGTGCCTCATTTTTTAGTGCGCAAAGATATGACGGCAAACTATTCTGCCTGCCGCCAAAAGAAACAAAATCACAATATGAACATTTTTTTGCACAAAAGGGTACGTGAACATATAAACCCGTCATATTATTCATCAAGCTTTAAAACTGCCAAGAAGGCTTCGCTGGGCACCTGAACGGTACCAACCTGACGCATACGCTTTTTACCTTCCTTTTGCTTTTCTAAAAGCTTTTTCTTTCTTGTAATATCGCCGCCGTAGCACTTTGCCAAAACATCTTTACGCATTGCTCTAACGGTTTCGCGTGCAATAATTTTTCCGCCGATTGCCGCCTGAATAGGAATTTCAAACATCTGTCTTGGAATAGCATCACGCAGCTTTTCGGCAACGCGTCTGCCGTGTGCATACGATTTATCCTTATGAACGATAACCGAAAGCGCATCGCAAGGATCGCCGTTTAACAGGAAATCAAGCTTAACCAAATTGCTTTGAACGTAGCCTGCAAGCTCGTAATCAAACGAAGCATAGCCGTGTGTACGCGATTTTAATGTATTGAAGAAATCATAAATAATCTCGTTAAGCGGCATACGGTATTCAAGCACTGCTCTGTTTTCGTCAACGTAGCGCATATTTATATATTCACCGCGCTTTTCGATAGCAAGATCCATTACCGCACCGATATATTCTTTGGGCGTCATAATTTCTGCCTTAACTATCGGCTCGCGCATTTCTTTAATTTCGTCAATTTTAGGAAGGTTTGCAGGGTTATCTATTCTAAGCTCGTCACCGTTGGTTTTGGTTATTTCATAAACAACGCTTGGCGCAGTGGTAACTAAATCAAAGTCAAATTCTCTCTCCAGGCGCTCCTGAATAATTTCCATATGCAAAAGCCCCAAAAAGCCGCATCTAAAGCCGTAGCCAAGTGCCGCACTTGTTTCGGGCTCAAAGGTAAGCGAAGCATCGTTAAGTCCAAGCTTTTCAAGCGCATCGCGCAGATCGTCATATTCGCTCCCGTCAGCAGGATAAATGCCGCAAAATACGTTGGGCATTATCTTTTTATATCCCGGAAGCGGCTGCTTGGCGGGGTTATCATCATCAGTTATGGTATCGCCCACGCGCGTGTCCGAAACAGTTTTAATGCTTGCCGAAATATATCCAACCTCACCTGCACAAAGCTTTTCTACCGGCTGATATGCAGGGTTAAATACGCCAACCTCGGTAACCTCAAAGGTCTTGCCCGAATGCATCATTCTGATTTTTGTGCCAACCTTAACTGTGCCGTTAACAATACGCACAAAGCTAAGCGCACCTTTATAGTTATCGTAAACCGAGTCAAATATTAGCGCCTGAAGCGGCTCTTCGTCATTTCCTACGGGTGCAGGAACGTCGCGAACTATCATTTCTAATACTTCGCGGATATTTATTCCCTCTTTTGCCGAAATTCTCGGCGCATCCATACAAGGAATACCGATAATATCCTCAACCTCTTTGGCAACAACCTCAGGCTCGGCAGAAGGAAGGTCTATCTTGTTTATAACAGGCAAAATTTCAAGGTCCTGCCCTACCGCAAGATAAACGTTTGCAAGCGTTTGTGCCTCTACACCTTGCGTTGCGTCAACTATTAAAATTGCGCCCTCGCAAGCGTTTAAGCTACGCTCCACCTCGTAAGAAAAGTCAACGTGGCCGGGTGTGTCGATAAGGTTAAGCATATATTCGTTGCCGTCGTCGGCAGTATAAAACATACGAACTGCCTGACTTTTTATGGTTATGCCGCGTTCTTGCTCAAGCTCCATAGTGTCAAGCATCTGCGCACGCATTTCGCGCTTTTGAACAGTACCCGTTTCATCAATAAGTCTATCCGCAAGCGTGCTTTTACCGTGGTCGATATGTGCGATTATACAAAAGTTACGAATTTTACTTTTATCAAATGACATTTGTTTCTCCGCTTACTTTCCGCAGCACTTTTTATACTTTTTGCCGCTTCCGCACGGGCAAGGATCGTTTCTGCCAACGGTCTTTTCGCTTTTTGCCATGTGCTCTTCGCGCCAAGTACGAGTAATTTCCACTCTCTTTTCGCTATCTAAAACGTTGTCCCATTCTTTTAATTCATAAAGCCAGCTCGCCTTTGCCGAAAGCATATTGTAGTAAAGCTTTTCGGGGATAATATTAAGCTTAACTACGGTTTCTTCTTCCATATTCTCGTAATCAACTTCCTCTGCAAGCGAAGTGTTAATTCCATCACAGAAGGGTGCAAAAATAACAGGCTCAAGACCAAGCTTTTCGGCAAGCTCTTTAGCGGTGCCTTCTAAAGCAAATTCCTTATTTGCTAAAATATACTTATAGGCCTCAGTCTCCTGCTGATAATAGCCATTCCAAAGCTGTGCCTGCTGTGCCTCGGTCTGACACATTTGTTGTGCGTTTTCCCATGATTCAAAAAGTTTCATTACTATTTCTCCATATCTATTATTTTTGTAAAAAAATTTTATTTCCTATACATTATATTACAAACATTAAAATTTGCAAAACGTTTTTTTAAAAAAACATTTGACTGGATAAAATTTTTATGTATAATATTACTGTACTTGGGGGTATAGCTCAGTTGGCTAGAGTGCTTGACTGGC
The DNA here is from genome assembly GCA_045536015.1 of Clostridia bacterium. Classification (GTDB taxonomy): domain Bacteria; phylum Bacillota; class Clostridia; order Christensenellales; family QALW01; genus JAZSMS01. The sequence continues at coordinate 639 of JAZSMS010000011.1, read as the reverse complement.
AGTCAAGAGGTCGAGGGTTCGAATCCCTCTATCTCCACCAAAGAATAACCGTCATTCTGATACAACGGAATGACGGTTATTTTATACCAAAAAACAGAGTTTTGCTAACTTTTGAACAGAGCAAATGAGAAATAACTCGAACAGGTGTCCTTCAAATCGTTAAAAGATTAGTAATCGTTGGTTTATATGACTAATCGTTGAAATATAGCGCATATCGTTAAAACATACGGACACAGAACTAAAAAAGCCAGAAATTGCTGTGTCAACCAATAAGATACCACCAATGTTTTGTAAAACCATTGTTCAAAACAAAAATTATGATATAATTACCTACACAAGGAGGTGGTCAGCGTGGAAAAGATAGGCACCATTATACGAAATCATAGGATAGTGCAAGGACTAACCCAAGAAGAGCTTGGGGCAAAGGTTTTTGTCAGCAAACAGGCTGTTTCGAAATGGGAAACAGGAAAAACGCTCCCAGACATTGAAATGGTTAGAAAGCTATGTGATATTTTGGAAATAAGTAAAGACGAAATTTTAGGCGGCTCGATAGAAGAAACGAAGAAAAATCGTAAATGGCTGAAAATAGTTAGCATTATTTCTGTAGTAAGTATTTTGGTTGCATTGTTTTTTGGATTG
>JAZSMS010000042.1:0-10907 GCA_045536015.1 Clostridia bacterium | reverse complement strand
ATGTGTCATTTATCGAAAACGTAAAGCTTAATGAACAACAAAAAGAGCCAGTCTTACAAACCGAAGGACGTCTTTTAATAATAGCAGGTGCCGGATCGGGCAAAACGGGAGTGCTTACCCACCGCATAGCGCACCTTGTTTTAGATAAGGGTGTTGCGCCTTGGAACATTCTGGCAATAACCTTTACAAACAAAGCGGCTGCAGAGATGTGCGAAAGAATTTCGGCTATGTGCGAAAGTCAGTCGTCGGACGTTTGGGTTTCTACCTTTCACTCAATGTGCGTCAGAATTTTGCGCAGGGAAATCGAGGCACTTGGCTATTCAAAAGAGTTTAGTATCTATGACGATGATGACCAATTAAAGCTTTTAAAAACCGTTTTAGAAGAAGAACAGCTTTCGGATAAAGAATTTCCACCTAAAGAAATTAGATATATTATTGACGATTGCAAAAATAAGCTTATGTCGCCTTATGAATTTGCAAAGCTTTCCGTAAGCACACGCGAGGAAACCTTTGCAAAGCTTTATGAAAAGTACGAGAAAAAAATGCGCGCAAATAACGCGCTTGATTTCAACGACCTTATAAACAAAACGATAGAGCTTTTTGTAAAAAATACTGATATTTTAGAAAAGTATGCGCGACGTTTCAGATATATTCACGTTGACGAATATCAGGATACCAATATTGCGCAGTACAAGCTTGTAAAAATGCTTGCATCTGGTTGGAACAATGTTTGTGTTGTAGGTGACGACGATCAGAGTATTTACAGCTGGCGCGGCGCAGATATCCGCAACATTTTAGAATTTGAAAAAGATTTTGCACAGGCGCACGTTATTAAGCTTGAGCAAAATTACCGTTCTACAAACAATATTTTAAGCGCGGCAAACGCCGTTATCGCAAATAATTTTGACCGCAAACCTAAGTCGCTCTGGTCACAAAAAGGGCAGGGTGAAAAGATAAGTGTAGAACAGGTGCGCGATGGCAGAAGCGAGGCGGCATTTGTCTGCAAGCAGATTTCACTTGCGCGCAGACAAGGCAAGCCGTATAGCGATTTTGCCGTTTTGTACCGCACAAACAGTCAGTCGCGTATTGTAGAAGAAATGCTTCTTGGCTCGGGTATTCCATATACTGTTGTAGGTGGAAGTCCGTTCTATTCAAGACGCGAGATTAAAGATGCTATCGCATATCTTCGTATACTTACCAATCCTGATGATGAAATTGCTTTAAGACGCATAATAAACGTGCCAAAGCGAGCAATAGGTGATAGCTGTGTTAATGAGCTTTCTGATTGCGCTATTTCGCGCCGTGACAGTATGCTTGGAACAATTCTTGATTGCGAAAACACTTCGCTTTCGGGTAGATCACTTAATAAAATCCGTCCGTTTGCCGAGCTTGTTGACGACCTTATAACCCAAAGTCTTTTAATGCCGCCTACTGAGTTTATTGAGTATATGCTTGATAAAACAGGGCTTATTTCAATGTACGAAAAAGAAAATTCTGAAGAAGCGCAGGAGAGGATAGAAAACTTAAAGGAACTTGTAAATGCTACGGTAACTTATTTTGATGATAACCCCGAGGCAAGCCTTACCGACTATTTAACAAACGTTGCTCTTGTTTCAACGCCCGAAGTGCAAGATTTGTTTGCTTCTAAAGACGGAACGGTAACGCTTATGACGCTTCACGGTGCAAAGGGTACCGAGTTTGAAAACGTGTTTATGCTTGGCATGGAGGAGGGACTTTTTCCGCTTTCTCGCTCACTTGACGATAAAGAACAGCTTGAAGAAGAGCGCCGCCTTTGCTATGTTGGTATTACTCGCGCTATGAGCAAGCTGTATATGCTCTATGCGCTTCAGCGCGTTCAATACGGCAACGTTATGATGAATAAAAAATCGCGTTTTTTGGAAGAAATTCCAAGCCAATTTAAAGAAGAACATTCCGAAGTTCCTGCTTTTGACCGCGAAGCCTTTACCCGCCGTGCGATAGAAGACGATTTTGGATATTTCTCTGACGAACCGATATATTCTTCACCTAAAAAGCAGACAAGCTCTGCACGTGATTTTTATGCGCAAAAAGATACTATGGCTATGATGGGTATAGTTTCGCCAAAGCAAAAGCAGGCAAGTAGTGCAAAGACCTGGAGTATCGGACTTTTGGTTAAGCACCGTCGCTTTGGTGAGGGTAGAATTATAGCGGTTAAAGGTAGTGGTGATGATACGCTTTTAACCATAGCTTTTGAAAAATCGGGAATAAAAAATCTTGTTGCTATGCAGGCAAATTTAGAGATAGTTAAGGACTGATTTATAAATGGAAGAAATGAAAAAAATAGTCGATAGGCTTAACGAGCTTAATTACCATTATTACGTGCTTGACGAGCCTATTGCAAGCGATGATGAATGGGATAATTTGTATGCCCGCTTAAAAAAGCTTGAAGAGCAAACGGGCGTAGTTTTAGAAAATTCGCCCACAAAGCGCGTAGGCGGCGAGCCCATAAAGGCGTTTGAAACCGTAAAGCACAAGGTTCGCCTTTGGAGTATGGACAAGGCACAGAGCTTTGATGAGCTTTATGCCTGGGAAGAAAGAGTAAACAAGCGCTTAAAAGAAGTTTTTGGCGAGCTTGCAAAGCCCGTTTATTCGCTTGAATATAAGTTTGACGGGCTTACCGTTAATTTAACCTATTCGGGCGGAAAGCTTGTTGATGCGGTAACGCGCGGCAACGGCGAAGAGGGTGAGCGAATTTTTGCGCAGGCAAAGACTATTCGCTCTATTCCGCTTGAAATTGACTTTTTGGGCGAAATGCAGGTTCAGGGCGAAGGTATAATGAAAATTTCTACCTTTAATAAATATAATCAAACTGCGCTCGAACCGCTTAAAAATCCGCGAAACGCAGCGGCAGGCGCGCTTAGAAATTTAGATCCGTCAGTTTGCGCAAAGCGTAAGCTTGATATATTTTTATATAATATTGGTCTTATTGAGGGTAAGAACTTTGATTCTTCTTTTGAGGCAATGCAATTTTTAAAAGAGCAAAAGCTTCCCGTAAACTCGTATTACGAAACGTTTGATAGTATTTCCGAAGTAATAGAGCGCATAAAGCAAAAGGAATCAGAGCGAGCAAGCCTTGATTTTCAGATAGACGGAATGGTAATTAAGGTGTGCGATTACGCCTACCGAGAAGCGCTTGGCTATACGGATAAATTTCCGCGCTGGGCAATAGCATATAAGTTTTATGCCGAGCAGGTTCCAACAAAGCTCATTGACGTTGTTTGGGATGTTGGCAGAACGGGTAAGGTTACTCCTACTGCACATTTAGAAGCGGTTGATATAGGCGGTGCTACGGTAAAACGTGCCACGCTCAATAATAAATGGGATATTATGCGTAAAAAGGTACGCCTTGGTGTTGACGTTTGGGTGCGCCGCTCTAACGACGTTATACCCGAAATTATGGGTGTGGTTGACGAAAAGCAAGTAGGAAGAGATATTATAATTCCTACTCATTGTCCTTCGTGCCAAACTCCGCTTGAAGAAAAGGGGATGCTGTTATTCTGTCCTAACCGTTATTGCACGCCGCAGATAGTTGCGCGCTTTGTTCATTATGCCTCGCGCGATGCAATGGATATCGAATCTTTAAGCGATAAAACGGCAGAACAGCTTATAAATTGCTTTAAATTAAAAGATGTTGCCCAGCTTTATACGCTTGAATATCCGCAGCTTATCGCGCTTGAAGGTTGGCAGGATAAAAAGGCACAAAACCTTTTGCAAGCGCTTGAAAACAGTAAGGACTGCGCTCTTGATGCATTTATATACGCACTTGGAATTGCCAACGTTGGTAAAAAAACCGCGCGAGATTTAGCTAATACCTTTAAGACGTTTGAAGCGTTTTCGCTTGCTAAAAAAGAAGAACTTCTAACAATTTCAGATGTTGGTGAGATAGTTGCCGACGGAATAATCGAGTTTTTTGCCGATGCTAAAAATATTGATATGCTTGCAAGACTTTTTGCTTGCGGTGTTACCCCGCGCGAAAGCGTAAAAATACAAACTAACAGTTATTTTTCGGGCAAGGGAGTAGTTTTAACGGGTAAGCTTGAAAACTTCACTCGCGATGAAGCAGGCAAGATTATACAAGGCCTTGGTGGCGAAATTCAATCGTCGGTAAGCAAGCGCACGGATATAGTTGTTGCAGGTGAGGCGGCAGGCAGTAAGCTTGAAAAAGCAAAAAAACTTGGTGTAGAGATTATTGATGAACAAAAATTTATTGAACTTATCAAGTAATTGCTTGAAAAAGTAAGCCTAATATGATATAATAATATATTAAGAAAAACCAATATAGGAGGAAAAAACCTTGCGAAGTATGACAGGCTACGGTAGTGCTACTGTAACTTCCGACGGAAGAGAGCTTACTATCGAGTTAAAAAGCGTTAATCATAGATTTTTAGATATAAATATTCGCTATCCGCGTTCGCTTATGTTTTTAGAAGAATCTTTAAGAGGTGAGATAGCAAAATACCTTGTGCGCGGTCACGTTGAGGTTAATTTGAACTATCGTAATACGCGTGAAGATTCAAAGGTTGTTGAGGTTGATACTGCACTTGCTATGCAGTATGCAAAGGCTTTTGACGCGCTTGCAAACTTAGGTTTTGAAAAAAATATACGCGTTTCGGAATTGTCGCGTATGCCCGACGTTTTAACCGTAACGCAGTGCGAAGATGATAAAGATGCAATTTTGCTTTTAATGCGCCAGGCGGTAGAAAAGGCTTGCGCTCAGCTTATTGCAACGCGCTTAATTGAGGGCGAAAAAATAGGTGCCGACTTAAAGCAAAAGCTTGACAATATTCTTTCGTTAGCACAGCAGATAGAGCAAAAAAGCGAAAACAATTTAGCCGAGTATGCCGAAAGGCTTACAAAGCGCCTTGAGGATATTTTAAAGGACAATACGCTTGACGAGCAACGAATAGCGCAGGAGGTTGCAATTTACGCTGATAAAATTGCAATTGACGAAGAACTTGTCCGCCTTAAAACGCACGTTGAAAATATGCTTGGATATATGAACACAAACGAAGCTGTTGGCAGAAAACTTGATTTCTTTATTCAGGAGCTTAACCGCGAGGTTAATACCATTGGTTCTAAATCAGTTAACGCCGATATTGCAAAAATAGTTGTTTCGGCTAAAGGTGAGATTGAAAAATTGCGCGAGCAGATACAAAATATCGAATAGGTGAAAAAATGTTCAAGTTAATAAATATAGGCTTTGGCAATATGATTTCGGCATCAAAGATAATTGCTATTGTTTCGCCCGATTCGGCACCAATTCGCCGAATGATTCAAGAGGCAAAGGATGCGGCAAGTATGATTGATGCAACCTGCGGCAGAAGAACGCGCGCAGTTATATTTATGGAAAACGGTCAGATAATTCTATCGGCAGTTTTGCCCGAAACTATTTCGGGAAGATTAAAGGGAGGCGAGGTGCTTGAAGATGAATAAAGGCTTGTTGGTGGTTATAAGCGGTCCCTCCGGCTGCGGAAAAGGTGTTATTTGCAGCGAGCTTATTAAACGTAACGATGATACGTGCCTGTCTATTTCGGCAACAACACGCGATATGCGCCCGGGCGAAGAAGAAGGCGTAACGTACTTTTATAAGAGCAAAGAACAGTTTGAACAAATGATTGCAAAAGATGAGGTGCTTGAATACGCACAGGTGTATTCGGGACATTATTACGGCACGCCCAAGGAATATGTTTTTTCTAAACTTAATGAGGGCAAAAATGTTATACTTGAGATTGAAATGCAGGGTGCTTCAAATATAAAAAAGAAGGTTCCCGAAAGTGTACTTATTTTCCTGGCGCCGCCTTCAAAGCAGGAGCTTGAAAAGCGTATTACGGGCAGGGGCAGAGAAAGTGCCGAGCTTATTAGAGAACGACTTTCACTTGTTAATTCCGAGCTTGCCCGCGCAAGTGAATACGATTACGTCGTAGTAAACGACGAAATAGATAAATGCGTTAATCGCATTGAGGCAATCTTTAAAGCAGAAAAATGTTCGCAAAAGCGAAATGAAGAATTTATACAAAAACTTATAGAGCAATAAAGGAGAAAAAATTATGTATAAACCGGTTAGCAAAGAAGCAGCAGCAAAGGTATCGTGCAAGTATGCACTTTCGTCAGCAATTTCGAAAAGAGCAAGAATTTTAGTTGATACAAAACAGTGCAATGAGGATTTTAAACCCGTTCCGCAGGCACTTGAAGAATTTGAAAATGACATTTTAATTGCAAAAGAAAAATGAGTTTTTGCTACGCACAGGTTATCGTTGATCTAAACAATAAAGAGGTGGATAGGGAATTTACCTATTTAGTTCCTCAAAATATGCAAAATATAAAAGCAGGTATGCGCGTTTACGTGCCCTTTGGCAAACAAAAAAGGTTAGAGGGCATAGTTGTTTCGCTTTTAGAAAAAACAGACGTAAAACAAAACCTGCTTAAACCTATTTTGGATATTATCGACGAAACCGTCGTAGTTAATGAAGAACAGCTTGTGCTTGCCAAGTGGATGCAAAAAAAGTATCACGCAAAAGCGGCAGAAGCGTTTAGGCTTTTTGTTCCCGGAGATATGCGAAAAGGCAAAACTCAGTTCTTGCAAATGCTACGTCTTAATAGAAATAGTGAGCAAATTAAGCAAGAATTAGAGCAAATGCGCTCGGGCACAAAGGCGTACAGGATACTTTCGACACTTTTAGAGTATTCTGATATGGAAAAAACGCAAATGATGCATATTGTGGGCGATTGCTACGAGCCGCTTAAAAAGCTCTGTACTCAGGGTCTTGTCGAAATTTATAACGTGCCAAGGCAACGCTCACCATATTTGGATATTACGCCAAAGCAGGATGAGTTTTTAAAGCTTAACCCTACGCAACAAAAAACACTTGAACAAATTTTAAGTGCGCAAAAATATACACCGTTTTTGCTTCATGGCGTAACAGGAAGCGGTAAAACCGAGGTGTATATGCAAGCCATTAATAAAGTGGTTGCAAGCGGAAAAACGGCAATAGTGCTTGTTCCCGAAATTTCGCTTACACCGCAAATTGTGCTTAATTTTAGAAAAAAATTAGGTAGCAATATTGCAATACTTCATTCGGCACTTGCAAGTGGTGAAAAGTTTGACGAGTGGAAGCGTATTTTATCGGGCGAGGCAAAGATAGTTATCGGTGCGCGCTCGGCAATATTTGCACCGCTTAAAAATATAGGCTTAATAATTATAGACGAAGAACACGAAAATTCGTACGTTTCGGATACGCATCCAAGATACGATGCTATTGAGGTTGCAAAACAAAGAGCAATGTATAACGATTGCCCTATAGTGCTTGGTTCGGCAACTCCTTCGGTAAACAGATACTACCAGGCAATGCAGGGAGAATACACACTTTTACAAATGCCCAAGCGTGCAAATGGCAAGGAAATGCCTAAGGTTCAGGTTGTTGATATGGCGCTTGAATTTTCTTCGGGCAATAAAAGCATCTTTAGCCGCGAGCTTTATAAAAATATGTGCAAAACGCTTTCGTCACAAAAGCAGCTCATGCTATTTTTAAACAGACGCGGTTATTCAAGCTTTGTTATGTGCCGCGCGTGCGGCGAAACGGTAACGTGTGAAAACTGTGACGTTTCACTTACGTATCACAATAACGTAGACAAGCTTAGGTGCCACTATTGCGGGTACGAACTTCCTTTGCCAAAAGTTTGTCCAAGCTGCGGAAGCAAATTTATAAAGCAGTTTGGTGCAGGCACGCAAAAGGTAGAAGAAGAATTCATCCGTCTTTTTCCTAACAACAAAGTTGTCAGAATGGATATTGACACAACGCGCGGAAAGGATGCACATTATCATATTTTAAAAAAGCTTGCCTCCGGTGAAGCACAGGCTTTAATCGGAACGCAAATGATAGCAAAGGGTCACGACTTTCCTAACGTAGAACTTGTTGGCGTAATTGCGGCGGATAATATGCTTCGCCTGCCCGACTATCGCAGTCGCGAACGCACATTTTCGCTTATAACGCAGGTTTCGGGACGTGCAGGCAGAGCGCAGACAAGTGGTAACGTAATAGTGCAGACGTATTCACCAAAGCATTTTGTTATCGAATGTGCCGCAAAGCACGATTATAAGTCGTTTTACGAGCGTGAAATTGAAGAACGCCGTGCGGCTTGGTATCCACCGTTTGCAAGATTTGTTCGAATTTTGTTTTCGGCCCAAGATGCTCAAAAGTCGTTTGATGCATCGTTTGATGCCTTTAACAAGGTACGTGCTATGCTGGAAGATTACAAGCAAAGCCTGCTGTATTCCGAGCGTTCGGGTGCGCCGATAAACAGATTAAAAGAAATGTATCGCAACCAAATTTTAATAAAGCTAAAAGAAGACGAATTTTGTGAAGAAATATGCGACAAAATTTTTGAAGCAGTAAAAAATGTTGATAAGCGTGATTTGTATTGCGATATTCAAATAAACCCCGTAAATTTATTTTAAGGTGATAAAAATGGCAATAAGAAATATTTTAACAGACGAAGAACCTCTTTTGAGAAAGAAAAGCAGAGAGGTTGAAGAAATTAACGAAAAAATACTTACCCTTTTAGACGATATGAAGGACACTCTTGCGGTAGCAAACGGTGTAGGCCTTGCTGCGCCTCAGGTTGGAATATTGCGTAGAGTAGTGCTTGTCGATACGGGTGATGAGATTTTAGAGCTTATTAACCCTGTAATAGTAAGGCAAAGCGGTCATCAGGATAGCGAAGAAGGTTGCTTAAGCGTTCCGGGAAGACGCGGATGCGTAGATAGACCTAAAAAGGTAACAGTTCAGGCGTTTGACCGCGACGGTCAGCTTATGGAATATAAGGCACAAGATTTTGTTGCAACGATATTCTGTCACGAAATTGATCATTTAGACGGAACACTTTTTACAGATAAAATTAAAAAGGTGAGCAAGGATTAATGGATATAGTTTTTTTAGGTACACCCGATTTTGCGGTGCCTTCGCTAGAAGCACTTGTCGAAAACGGATATAACGTTAAAGCGGTTATTACCCAGCCTGACAGACCAAAGGGCAGGGGCAATAAGCTTACACCATCTCCTGTTAAAGAGTATGCGCTTTCAAAAAATATACCCGTTTTTCAACCAGAAAAAATTAAAAACGAGCCCGAAATTTTAAACTCGCTAAAGCCCGATTTAATGATAACTGCGGCTTTTGGACAAATTTTGTCAAAAGAAAATCTTGATGCCGCGCCGCTTGGTTGCGTAAACGTTCATGGTTCGCTTTTGCCTAAATATCGCGGCTCGTCACCTATTCAGTGGGCGGTTATAAACGGCGAAAAAGAAACGGGTATAACCACTATGTATACTGCGCTTGGCGTTGATTGCGGAGATATTATTCTGCAAGAAAAAACCGAGATTAAAAAGGGTGAAACTGCAGGCGAATTATTTGACCGACTTGCAATTTTAGGTGCCGAAGTTTTAATAAAAACAGTTGAGCTTATTAGCAAAGGCAAGGCGCCGCGCACACCTCAAAAGGAAAGTGAAGCAACGCATTTTCCTATGCTTGATAAGCAAAAGGCAAAAATTGATTTTAATTTGCCCGCAATCGAGATAGAAAATCTTGTGCGCGGATTAAACCCCTGGCCGATAGCGTGGAGTACTTGCGGAGGCGAAGTTGTAAAAATTTATTCAGCACGTGCGCTTGATAAAAAGACAAACGCCTGCCTGGGAACAATCGTTTCGGCAAATAAAGAAGAAGGCATTTTAGTTGCAACGCAAGATGGTGTGCTTTCGATTGACGTGCTTCAGGTGCCGGGTAAAAAAGCAATGGAAGCAAATGTATTTTTGCTTGGAAATAAATTAAAAGCAGATAAGTTTGAATGATTGATAAAGCAAGAAAAAAAGCATACGTTTTATTAACAGAAGTGCTTGAGGATGGAAAATTTTCTAACCTTGCGTTAAAAAAGGGACTTGACGGTTTTTCTGAAATTGATAAGGCCTTTATAACGGCGCTTGTGTACGGAACGATAGATAAAATAATAAATATTGATTACGTTATTTCTCTTTATGCGCGCGGAAGAATTCAGCCAAAGGTGCAAAACGTTTTGCGCTTGGGAGCATATCAGGTGCTTTATATGAATAAAGTGCCCGATTCGGCGGCGGTTAATACTTCGGTAGAGCTTGTAAAGGATATCGGCAAAGGTATGCTTTCGGGCTTTGTAAACGGCGTTTTAAGAAGCATCGTCCGCAACAGAGAAAATATTCCTATGCCCAAGGATAAGGTAAAGCAGATCAGCATTAAATATTCGTATCCCGAATTTTTAGTTAGCGAAATGATTAGTGAAAGAGGCGTAGAGGCAACAGAAAAAGCCTGCGCGTATGAAGGCGACCATAAAACGTGCTTACGATTTTTATCACAAGATAAAAAGCAACGGTTTGCCGAGAAAAATCCGGTTATGCCTGCACGTTATTTTGATGAGTGTGCTTATATAACGGGCGAGGTTGAATTAAATTCGGAAGTAAGCGTACAAAGCGAATCGTCACTTGCGGCGGTTAAGGCGCTTGATATTAAACAAAACGAAATAGTGCTTGACTGTTGCGCCGCACCGGGCGGAAAAACCATTTGCATAGCGCAAACATTAAACGGCACGGGCAAGGTTGTAGCGCTTGATAAATATCCGCATAGGGTAGAGCTTATTAAAAACAATGCAAAAAGGTGCAAGGTAGAAAATATAGTTGATGCTTTTTGCGCGGATATGACAAAAGAAAACGATTTAGGCTTGTTTGATAAGGTGCTTGTAGATGCGCCTTGCAGCGGGCTTGGCGTGGTAGACCAAAAACCCGAAATCAAGCTTAATATTACAAAAGAAGCACTTAAAGAAATTGAGCAAACACAATACAAAATATTGCA
>JAZSMS010000123.1:0-7445 GCA_045536015.1 Clostridia bacterium | reverse complement strand
ATTGGGACAGTTATGGGATTATCTTCCTACCTGTTTTCTGTCCATGTGGAACACCTTTGATAGCCGTTTGATTTCTATGTTTGGAATGCACTTCACCTCATATCAAATCGTTCCTTTGATCTACGTTGTCGTCGCATCGCTTCTGGCATTCCTCGGAAGCCGTATCTATTGCCGCTGTCAGATCAGCGGAAGATAAACGCACACCTGTTATAACAAGCAGTTACCTCACAACCACCTGACACAATTCCACAACCGATTTTGCAACGATTTTTGCAACAAAAAATAGAATAATCCGTAGAATATATGTAAAACCCATTGAAAAAATGGCGTTTTTTAGATATAATATAATAGAAATGAGCAGAACTAGATTCCCAAAAAAGAGTGGGAATAAAGAGAATAATACTAAACGGCTTGGAAGCTATACTTCCAAGCCATTTTTGTAAAAAATACAAAAACACCGCATCAACGTGAGTTTGAGTAGATGCCAATAAAAAATTTCTATATCAGTTTATTTTTCGCTTACCTAAAAAAACTTTAAAATCATCCATTCTTATGTTATAATAAAATTATTCCTATGAACAAGAAGGATTTTGAGGAGAAAATAAAAAGAAAAAGGTAGATACATGGTATTTTCCCATGTTTCTACCTTTATTTCATTATTGCACACAAAGCGGAGTGTTTAATTTTAAAATTACTTTTCGTCTTTATAAATCTCTTTAAAGTACTTATAGGTATCAACCTTTAATTCTCCGCAAGCAGCTTCATCGCAAGCGATAATACCGTCTTTATGCATTTGAAGGGCACTTATTGTCCAAGCGTGGTCAACTCCACCTTCTACACAGTGACGAAGAGCACGTGCCTTGTGATGACCATTGATAAGCAAGAGCACCTGCTTGGAATCGCAAACAGTACCAACACCAACCGAAAGTGCAGTTTTGGGAACTTTGTTGGGATCGTTATCAAAAAAGCGCGAGTTTGCAATTAATGTATCCTCAGTAAGAGCTCTTACGCCAGTGCGCGAGGTAAGCGAAGTAAAGGGCTCGTTAAAAGCAATGTGTCCGTCAACACCGCTGCCGCCAAGGAATAAGTCAATTCCGCCGTACGAAGCAATTTTGTCTTCGTATCTCTGGCACTCTGCCTCTAAATCTTCTGCCATACCGTTTAATATATTGATATTTTCTGCAGGAATGTCAATGTGGTTAAAGAAATTATCGTGCATAAAGTACCAATAGCTCTGGTCGTGCTCGCGGGGCAAGCCAACGTATTCATCCATATTAAAGGTTACAACGTTTTTAAACGTTACTTTGCCCTCTTTGTTCATCTGCGCAAGACGCTTATAAACGCCAAGCGGCGAAGAACCTGTAGGAAGTCCTAAAACAAAGGGTTTGTCGCCTGTATGATTGTTGATAGCATCTGCAATGTGCTTTGCTGCCCACTCACACATTTGATCATAGTCGTTTTTAATAATAAGTTTCATTTTAAAAGTCACATCCTTTAAAAATTATATTTTACTTATTTAATTATACCACTTTTTACCTTTTTGTCTATACCTTTTTAGTTGCATTTTTCTTTAAAAACGCAACAATTTGTATACTTTAATTGTCATACGTTCTTTGTATAATTTTTTGTGCATCCCCCGATTTTTATTGACTTTTGTTATTCAAGGTACTATAATAAAAAAAGAAAAACTTTATTACAAAAAAAGGAGTTACAACTATGTTTAAAGCAGGTTTTGCACGTGTTGACGTTACCCCACCGCTTGGCACTAATTTAACTGGTTATTTTGTTCTTCGTGTTTCGGACGGTATATTAGATCCTATCGAATTAAACGCAGTAGCAATTCAAAAGGATGACGATATCGCTATTATTATTACGGGCGACTTTATGTACATCAACGAAAAAACGGCTACCCCGATCCGCGAGCTTATAAGTGCCGAAACGGGCGTTCCGCTTAACAATATTTTAACGCAGGCACTTCATCAGCACACAACAACTACTATCGACCTATCAGCAGTTGATGCCGATTACGAATATTTAAACGTTTTAAAGCGCAAGTATTGCGACGTTGCTAAAATGGCTATTGCAGATTTATCAGACGCAACCGTTTCTATTGCTGAAAAAGAAACCGCAACGCCTATTTCGTTTATACGTCGTTATAGGATGAAAGATGGTTCAGTACGCACAAATCCCGGCTTTTTAAACCCCGATATTCTTCATCCTCTTGGCGAATCGGATAACACCGTTCGTCTTGTTAAGTTTGCCAGAGAAAACGCAAAGGATATTGCTCTTGTTGCTTTCCAGACGCACCCCGACGTTATCGGCGGAAATAAATTCTCAGCAGACTGGCCGGGCTTTGCCCGCCGCATAACCGAGCAAACCTTAGATAATGTTAACTGCATTTTAGTTAACGGTTGTCAGGGCGATACCAATCACCTTGATTTTTCTAAGCCCGGGTTAGAAACGCACGAAGAGAGATACGCTCATTCGCGCTTTATGGGACAGACTATTTCTGACGTAGTTGCAAAGATTTGGAACAACACCAAAGAGGTTCAAATCGACCGAATTTTTGGCGAATGCGTTTTTACTTACGTTCCTGCCGTAACCGAAGGAACAGAGCGTGTTGACGAGTGTAAAGAGCTCTTTGACATTGTAGGCTTGCCCGAAAACAAAGAAAAATACACTATGGAAGAAATTGCAACTATCCGTCGTATTTCGCGTCTTGATAACGTTGCTGTTGCACAAAGAATTCCTGTTTGTATTTTAACGTTTGGCAATATTTCCATCGTTGGCTACGGCGGCGAAGCCTTTACCGAATATGCTCACATTCTTCGTAAGGCACACCCTGATAAATTTATTTTAACAGCAATAAACGCAGACGGATCGCAGGGATATTTCCCCTCTGCTTCTGCTTATGAAGAAGGCGGTTACGAGGCTTGCTCATCTAACTTCCGCCCCATCGTTGCACCAACGCTTCAAAACATTGCACTCGAATTATTAAAAAAGTAGACTAAAAAAGTCCGCTTAATGCGGACTTTTTTACATAAAAACTGTTGTAACTTTATATCGTAATTTTATATAAAAGAATATATAATAACTATCATTAAATGTTCTGAGGTAGAATAAAATGCTTATTGATTTTCATACACATTGCTTTCCTGATGCTCTTGCCCAAAAAGCTATTCCCTCACTTGCATACTCATCAGGGCTTATTCCCTACACCGATGGCACTCTTTTAGGCTTAAAAGAATCAATGGTAAAACATAATACCGATATTTCGGTTGTACTTAATATTGCTACAAACGCACATCAGCAGGCAAAGGTAAACGACTTTGCCGCAAACATAAATAACCAAAAAGATATTTTTGCATTTGGTTCCGTTTTTCCGTTTGCAGAAGATGCACTCTGCGAGGTTGAGCGCATTAAATCGCTTGGTTTAAAGGGTATTAAACTTCACCCCGATTATCAGGGCTTTTCAGTCGATGACGAACGTTTAAAGCCGCTTTATAAAAAAATTTCTTCGCTTGGACTTATTACCGTGTTTCATTCAGGTGTTGATTTAGGCTTTTCTCACCCCTACGGCAATACACCGGAAAAGCTTATTAAGGCACTTTCGTGGTTTTCTGCCCCCGTTGTTGCTGCGCATTGGGGCGGTCCCGGATTTGCAAAAGAGGTAACGGAAATTCTGTGCGGTATTGATAATTTATATTTTGACTTATCGTTTGGACACACAGTAATCCCCAGATATTACGCTTTAAAAATTGTAGAAAAGCACGGTACTGACAAGCTATTATTTGGTACTGATTCGCCTTGGCACACCGCAGAAATGGAAATGGCGTTACTTAATACTTTAGAGCTTTCACAAGAGGATAAAGATAAGATTTTTCACAAAAATGCCTGCCGCCTTTTAAATATAAATTAAGACCTTGCTTGCGCAAGGTCTTTTGCTTTTAAACGTAATATTTTTCCATGTAAAGTTTAAAGTTTTTATCAAAGTCTACTCCGCCCTCTTTTGTTTCTCTTAAGGTCTGATGTATATTAAAATTATGATTTGAAACGTCTATAACACAGCCTGCAATATTTGAACAATGGTCGGAAATACGTTCAAAGTTAGTTAAAAGGTCCGACCAAACAAAGCCAGCCTCAACGGTACATTTTCCATCCTTCATACGAAGAATATGGTTAGTACGCATTTGCTCCTTTATAATATCAATTACCTGCTCTAAAGGCTCTACCTTAATAGCTGCTTCAAGATTTTTGTTTACGTACGCATCAAGTGCAAGCGAAGCAATTTCTTCTGTTGCAGAGGTTATCTTTTTAAGTTCGGCAAGCGCATCTTCAGTAAACTTCATATCCTTTTGCGAAATTTCATGCGAACATTCAAGTATATTTACCGCATGGTCGCCTATTCTCTCAAAATCACCTATAACCTTAAGCATTTCCGTTACGCTTTCACCGTCGGCAGTGCTTAATTGCTTTGAAGCAAGCTTAACAAGGTACGTTCCCAAACCGTCTTCAAGGTGATCGGTCATTTCCTCGTCAGCGCGGATGCTATCGGCAACCTGGGCATTGTAATTATTTATATTTGCTATACTTCTTTTAAGCGCGTTAATCGAATACCCTGCCATCTTACTTGTCATCTTAATAGAATAGTCAAGTGCAACCGGCGGGGTTTCTAATAAGCGTTCGTCAAACTCAATTTTTTCTTCAATCTGCTTTGCGTCTGGAACAACAGTGCAAACGATTTTTTCAAGCAGATTGCCAAACGGGAATAAAACAACCGTACAAAATACGTTAAATACCGAGTGCGCTATTGCGATACCTAAAAGGCTTGCTGACTCTGTAAGCAATACCGGAGCAAAGATTCCGCGCACAATATAGAATAAAGCAAGGCAAACTAACGTACCTATTATATTAAACGAAAGGTGCACCAACGCCGCACGACGTGCATTTTTGTTTGTTCCTACCGACGAAATAAGTGCAGTTACGCAAGTACCGATATTTTGTCCCATAATGATCGGTATTGCCGCACCGTACGAAACCTGTCCTGTTGCGGCAAGCGCCTGTAAAATACCGACAGATGCCGATGAACTTTGTATTATTGCAGTTAAAATTGCACCGGCTAAAACGCCTAAAATAGGGTTTTGGAAGGTTATAAACAACTGCTGGAATGCAGGAACGTCTTTAAGTCCCGAAACCGCGTCCGACATAATATCCATACCAAACATTAAGGTTGCAAAACCTAAAAGAATCATTCCCGTATCTTTTTTTGTCTGCTTTTTGCAGAACATCAAAAACACTGTACCGATAAGTGCCAAAAGTGGCGTAAATGACATCGGCTTTAAAAGGCTAATAAATATATTATCACTTGAAATACCCGTTAAGCTTAATATCCACGCTGTAACGGTGGTACCGATATTGGCACCCATGATTACACTTATTGACTGCTTAAGCGTCATTAGTCCCGAGTTGACAAAGCCAACTACCATAACCGTTGTTGCAGACGAGCTTTGTATTATTGCCGTTACACCAAGTCCCGTCAAAAGCCCCGCAAATTGATTTTTAGTCAGTCGGCCTAGTAGAGAACGCAAACCATTGCCTGCCCGTCGCTCAAGTGCATCGCCCATAACGTTCATACCGAACAAGAACAAGCACAGACCGCCAACCATTGTTAGCACATTAAAAATGTCCATTTTTTCTTTTCTCCTTTTCTTTTATTACAATTTTATCGTACGGATTTTTTTAAAATTGTCAAACGCTTTTAATGTAATTTTTATAATTATTTTCCTTTATTTTTGTATTATTTTTGTATTATTTTTGCACTAGAAAGTCACTTTTCTTTTTCACTGTTTTGTGGTAAAATATAGATAGTATTTTCACTTTAGGAGGAATTAGCATGAATTCTTTTTACGTTATCCTAACCATAATAATATACTTGATAGGTATGCTTATTATTGG
This sequence comes from Clostridia bacterium, assembly GCA_045536015.1. Taxonomy (GTDB): domain Bacteria; phylum Bacillota; class Clostridia; order Christensenellales; family QALW01; genus JAZSMS01. The sequence goes on along the minus strand of JAZSMS010000123.1, from coordinate 1,490 downwards.
ATTTATGGTCGCAAAGAAAAACGAATCTTCTTCTGACTTTTATTTAGGCGGACGAAAGCTTGGTCCTATTGTTACTGCTATGAGCGCCGAGGCTAGTGATATGTCAAGCTATTTGCTTATGGGTCTTCCTGGTCTTGCATATTTAACCGGTATTGCCGACGTTGGCTGGACGGTTATCGGTCTTGCACTTGGTACGTACTTTAACTGGTTGTTTACCGCAAAGCGTCTTCGCCGCTATTCTCAAGTGACAGGCTCATATACGCTTCCGCAGTTCTTCTCTGCACGTTTTCGCGACAATAAGAGTATTTTAGCCTGCCTTGCAGCAGTTATAATAATTGTATTCTTTATACCTTATACTGCCTCAGGCTTTGCCTCGTGCGGAAAGCTTTTTGCTTCAATGTTTGGTATGGATTATACTCTTGCTATGATAATTTCGGCAGTTATTATAATTGGCTACACGGTAGCAGGCGGCTTTATGGCAGCATCGCTTACAGACTTTATCCAAAGTATCGTTATGACCATAGCAATTTTATTTGTTTTGATATTTACTACCATTACTGTTGGCGGTATTGATGCTATTAAAGAAAATGCAAACGGTCTTCAAGGCTTTATGTCAATGTTCCAAACACATAATCCTGCAGATAATACGGCGGCCCCTTACGGCTTTTTACAGATTATAACCACACTTTCGTGGGGTCTTGGTTACTTTGGTATGCCCCATATTCTTCTTCGCTTTATGGCAATAAACGACGAAAAGAAGTTAAAGACCTCTCGCAGAGTTGCTTCGGTTTGGGTTGTAATTGCAATGGCTGTTGCAGTTTTAATCGGTATCGTTGGCAATGCTTTAAGTGCAAACGGTATTATAGAAGCTCTTGAAGGTACCGCAGAAAGCGAAACTATTATTGTTGTTATAGCAGAATTCTTATCAAAATTAGGCCCTCTTCCCGCTTTAATGGCAGGCTTGATTTTAGCAGGTATTTTGGCAAGCACTATGTCAACTGCCGACAGTCAGCTTCTTGCATCTTCGTCAAGTGTTTCTGAAAACATTTTAAAAGAAACTTTCCACCTCAATATTTCAGAAAAGAAGAGCATGCTCTTTGCTCGCTTGACAGTTATTATTATTGCAATTCTTGGCGTTGTTATCGCAAGCAACCCCAATAGCTCTATCTTTGGCATCGTTTCGTTTGCCTGGGCAGGCTTTGGTGCCGCTTTTGGTCCTCTTGTTATATGTGCTCTTTTCTGGAAGCGCACAACCCTTGCAGGCGCTATTTCAGGCCTCTGCGCAGGCGGAGCCATGGTTTTTATATGGAAGTTTGCCATCAGCCGTTTAGGCGGTGTGTTCGGAGTTTATGAGCTTTTACCTGCTTTCTTGGTTGCCTTGATTGTAATTATTGTTGTAAGTCTTTTAACTAAGGCTCCTTCAAAGGAAATTGTTGACGAGTTTGAACTTGCCCGTTCAAATAAAGAACTCAACTAAATAAATATTAGTA
>JAZSMS010000125.1:0-3513 GCA_045536015.1 Clostridia bacterium | reverse complement strand
AAGGTTAAGGACGTTCAGGTAATTGGCGTTCCCGATAAGCAGTACGGCGAAGAAATTATGGCTTGCATTATCTTAAAAGACGGTATGGAAATGACCGCAGAAGAAATGCGCGCATATATAAATGCAAATATGGCTCGCCATAAGGTACCTAAATATATCGAGTTTGTTGCTTCGTTCCCAATGAACGCCGCAGGAAAAATTTTAAAATACAAAATGCGCGAAGAAGCCGCCGAAAGACTTGGTCTTAATAAATAGGATATAAAAAATGATAGATAATTGTTTTGAGGTTATTGACGCACACTGCCACGTCTATCCCGACAAAATAGCAAAAGTTGCGGTTAAAGGAACTGCCGATTTTTACGGTATTTCCACCGCCGCAGACGGCACTGTTAAAGGACTTATAGATATTGGTAATAATGCGGGAATTGACCATTTTATAGTACAATCGGTTGCTACAACGCCGCACCAAGTACAAAGTATAAACAACTTTATTGCAAATGAGGTTGCTCTGCACGCTGACAGACTTATCGGTCTTGGTGCGCTTCATCCCAATAGTGAGGATATAAAAGCCGACGTCTTTCATATTTTAGAACTTGGACTAAAAGGTGTTAAGCTTCATCCCGATATTCAACGCTTTAAAATTGACGACCCTAAATGTGCAACGATATATTCTCTGTGTCAAAAATACAAATTGCCCATACTTATGCATACGGGCGATTATAGATACGACTTTTCTAATGCAAACCGTCTTGTTCCCGTTTTAGACGAATTTGATGATTTAACGGTAATCGGCGCACACTTTGGTGGTTGGTCAGTTTGGGAAGATTCTTGCCAAAAGCTTGCAGGCAGAAAAAACTTTTACGTTGACTGTTGTTCAAGCTTTGAGTGGATAACCAACGAATATGCAGTTAAGCTTATTCACGCTTATGGTGCAGACAGAGTTTTATTCGGCTCTGATTACCCCATTTTCCACCCCGAAAAAGAATTACAGAGATTTATGCAGCTTGATTTAACCTCTAACGAAAAGCGCCTTATTTTAAGTGAGAACGCAAAAAATCTTTACAACATTTAAAAAGGAACGATTAAATCGTTCCTTTTTTTGATAATAATATTAACTTTTTAACCGCAAATTTTAAATAAACGTATGCGCACACTCCCGTCATAACCGAAGATAAAAAGCCGCGTAATAAAAACATGTGTATCGTTGGGTTTAATGGGAATATAAATGCGTTCCATATAATGCTGAAAACAGCGCCAAATCCAACCGCTATCAGCATAGTTTGAAAAGATTTGCCAAGCGCACGCAAAAGGTTTAAGCATGCAGTAGAAAAAGCAGAAAACACACCAAGCACAAAAACGTAAAACATTTTTATACTTGCCAACTCATAAGCTATCTGTTCAGCTGTTCTCTGCTCGGCAGGAGCTATTCCGTAAAGTGATAATAAGGGATTGCGTACAATTAAAATTATTGCTGCAACAATCGAAAAAGCTACTATAGAAAGCAAAATAGCGTTTAAATTTATTTTCTTTAATCTTTCATACTTTTTTGCACCAATGTTTTGTCCAACAAAGCTCATTGCCGTTTGCGAAACCACGTTATGTGCCTGAAAGGTAAATGAGCTCAGGTTGCCAACAGCCGAATTTGCTTTCATAGCCGGTGCAAACGTTGCGTTTGGCGGCGAAACAACGCTGTTAAGCGTAACAAGTGACGTTTGCGCCATCATATCCCCTACAACACCGATAGAGTTTTGAAGAGCATAAGGTGCGCCTAGACGAAAGAATTTTGAAAACTCTTCCTTATCAAACATTTTACGTTTTATAATCAGTTTGCAGGGACCGTCTTCTTTATAAAGCATAGCAAAAAGAACTACGCACGAGCAAGCATTTGCTATTGCCGTTGCAAGCGCAACACCTGCCGTTGCCATATTGAATACAAGCACAAAAAACAGATTAAACAAAACGTTAATACATCCCGTTATCGTAAGTACCACAAACGGTCTTTTTGTATCGCCCTTTGCCCTGAAAATAGCCAAAAGCGTATTTGTAAGCGCCATAAACGGTGCGCCTATAAAATAAAAACGTGTATAAGTAACTGCAAGCGTTAAAATTTTACCGCTTAATCCTATTGCAAGCATTAAGGGGCGCGCAAGAATCATACCTATAAACATCGCAATCATACCAAGTGCAAGCGAGCAAAACATCGTGGTATATACTGCACGCGAAGTTTTTTCTTCATCCTTTGCGCCTATATGCCTTGAAACAATAATATTTGCGGTAGTAGAAAAGGCAAGCACTATATTTATTATAAGCTGTGTGGAAAAGCCCGCACTGCCAACTGCACCAATAGCATCACCTTCGCCCGAAAGTCCTACTATCATAGTATCCGCCGTGTTATATAAAATCTGAATAAGATTCATACACAACGTTGGTATAGCAATTGCTATTATTTTTGATGCTATTGGGCCGCTTGTCATATCTATAACTTTTTTGCCAAACATAACTAACTCCTTGCAACACAAAAAAAAAGAAGTCCTTTAATTATTCTATTACTTTTTATTTGTTTGTCAATACTTAAAAGCTTTTTTTTGAAAAAAACGGCACCTTTAAGGTGCCGCAATTTTATCCTGCGATATTTGTTATTATCGAATCCGTTCCCATTGCCTGAGGAAGCTCACCGTTCCATTTTTCATAGAATTTTGCTTTAAGAATATCCTCATTTAACGATTCTTTTATCTTATTGTTTGCCTCTGCTTCGGCTTCTGCCTTAATTCTAATTGTTTCTGCCTCTGCCTCGGCATTGGTTATAGCAGTTTGCTTTTCGGTTTCTGCCTTTAAAAGCTGTTGCTGTGCAACCTGCTTTTCTTCAATAGCGTTTATAAAAGCCTCGGAAAAGTCAAAGTTAATAATATTAACGTCAGTTACGTAAAGTCCTATTTCGTTAAGCTTTTCGTTAAGACCCGATATAAGTCCTTCGGAGATAAGCGCACGGTTTGTAACACTTTCTTCGGCAGTATATTTAGCGGTTATAGCCTTTAAAACCTCGTTTACCGCGGGGGTAACAAGAACAGTTTCGTAATTTGCACCGATATTTTTATAAATACTATACGACATTGCCGTATCAACGCGATAGTTGATTGCAAGGGTAGTTTCTACGGTCTGAAGGTCTTTAGAAAAAGCTTCGGTAGCAACCTCAAGCTTAACAATACGGTTGTCCATTTTTACAATTTGCTGTGCAAACGGAATTTTAAAGTGAAGTCCCTCTTGCAAAACCTGATCCTTAACCTTACCAAAGGTTACCACAACACCTGTGTGTCCCGAATTTATAATTGTAAACGAATTTATTATTACAACTATTGCTATCACGGCAACAACTGCCGCCACGATAATTTTTGTTATTTTACTCATTTTGTTCTCCTTTAAAAAAAGATGGCGAAATTTTTCGCCATTTTTTATATAGCTATTTTACTTTAAAATTTTTATACTTCCGATAACAGGAAGCTCTTTTGCTTTGCC
>JAZSMS010000026.1:0-2895 GCA_045536015.1 Clostridia bacterium | reverse complement strand
ATTTTCGTCAACGCGCACCGATAAATCGCCGCCCGCCATTTTAGAAATTGCGCGGTTAAATTTTCTAAGCGAGAGCGTTACGCGGTTTGACATATAAAACGTAAAGCTTGCAATAATTATAACAAACGCAACGCTAAAGATAACAAGTCCGCGCGAAACGCCTAAAACGTTTTGAACAATATCGTCAACGGGCGAAACAAGCAAAAGCGCGCCGATAGGCTTGCCGTGCGAAAACACCGTTTGGGCGTAGTAAGCCGCCCAAAACGTTCCCGAAGTTTTGGTTAAATATTCATTTTCGCGCGTAACGGACGAATCAAGCATTTCAATCTTGTGATAGCCGTAGGAAAAGTCAGAATTTTCTGAAAGCACGCTTGTCAGCTCGCTTGTTGAAATAACTTGTCCGTTTGCCTTGCAAAAGGTATCGGCCTGGCAAACGCCTTCAAGATCAACAAACAAAATTCTTCCGTTTTGCTCGGTAGAATGTTTTATTAAGGTTTGGTAAATTCGGTCGGGATTTATTTCGTCAACGTATGGAAGAATGTCAACAGAGCAATCGTTAAGCGCCTTTTGCTGCTGGCTAAGGCGCTGCGATAAAAAGTAATTTCCAACAAACGTGGGCACCGAAAGCGTTATTATTGCAAGCGCGGCAACCACAATCAACAGGTACGTTACGGTAAATAAAACGCTCAGGCCTGGCTTAATTTTCCGCAAAGTAGTAGCCTACCCCCCACTTTGTATAGATATATTCGGGCTTGTCCTGATTTTTTTCTACCTTTTTTCTCAAGCGGCGGATATGCACATCAACAGTTCGGATATCGCCCGAATAGTCGTGCCAGATAAGCTCAAGTAAATCTTCGCGCCTGAAAACCTTGCCCGGATTTGTAATTAACAAAACTAAAATGTCAAATTCCTTTGCAGTAAGTTCGATAGTTCTTCCGTCAAGCACAACGGTGCGCTTTGCGCGGTCAATAGCCATTTGCTTAACTAAAATATCGGCACTCTTGCTTGACTTATACTGGTCGGCACGCAAAAGAAAGTTCTTCATTCTTGCCTTAAGCTCTAAAACGTTAAACGGCTTGGTCATATAGTCGTCTGCGCCACAGCCAAGCCCGCAAAGTTTGTCCTCATCCTCTGCCTTGGCGGTAAGCATAATTATAGGAACAAGCGACTGTGCGCGTATTTTTTTGCATACCTCGGTTCCGCTTATGCCCGGAAGCATAACGTCAAGCAAAATAAGGTCAATTTGATTTTCTAAAAACGTTTTTATAGCATCCTCGCCGTTGTAGGCAACAAAAATTTCGTAGCCGTCCTGCTCAAGAGCAAATTTAAGACCCTTGACAATAAGCGGCTCGTCATCAACAACAAGAATTTTTTTCATAAAACCCTCCAAAGTTTAAATACAAACAAATATTCACAATTATTATATCATAAAATAAAATATATATCTACACCAAAATAGCAAAAAAAGACAAAAGTTGTTTACAAAAAAGTAAGAATATCTTATACTTTATATATATAGATATGTAAAAATAGGGGAGAAACTTTTTTTGAAGCTTAAAAAGATAGTTTTTTCAGCAATTTTAATAATAGTTTTGCTCTGCTCGTCGCTTTCTGCTTTTGCATTTAACAGTATTGCCGACGGAACCTCACTTAACATAACCGCCAAGGGTGCGGTTCTTCTTGACGTTAATACCGAAACCGTTTTATACAAGCGCAATTCCGAGGTACAGTGCCGTCCTGCATCATTAACAAAGATGATGACGCTTCTCGTTGCTTATAACGAGCTTAAAGACAGGCTTGACGAAGAGGTTGTCTGCACGCAAAAAATGATTGAAGTGCCTGACGGCTCTTCGGCGGCAGACTTAATTGCAGGTGACAAGGTAAAAATAAAAGACCTTTTTTATATGATGATGCTTGCCTCGGGCAACGATGCCGCAAAGGCGCTTGCATTTATCTGCGCAGGTGACGAGGCTTCCTTTGCCCAAAAAATGAACGAAAAGGCAAAGGAAATAGGGCTTAATAACACGCAGTACAAAAACGCTCACGGCTTTGAGGCAGACGGACATTATACCACGCCGCTGGATTTAGCGCGACTTTCGCTTGAGCTTTGCAAGGACGAGGCTTTAGTAGAAATATTTTCTACTGTGCACTATAAAGCAGAAATTGTTCGCTCGGGTGCTGAGGGCGGCAAGGTTTCGGTACGGTACACCAACACAAACCTGCTTATCAACCCCGCTTCTTCAGAATATTTAGAGGGCACAAAGGGAATTAAAACGGGCTATACTTCGCAAGCGGGCAACTGTTTGACTTCTTTTTGGGAAAAAGACGGCAGAAAACTTGTTGCCGTAGTTGTTGGTTGCGAGGGCTACGGTTCGCGCGATAGTGATATGCGTACAGTTTTAAAGTACGGAATAGATAGCTTTGACAGCTTTGATTTAGCTGAAGTTTTTGGCGCAAAAACGCTTATTGTTGACGTTGAAAAAAGCGAATCAGGTGACGAGGCTAACGGTCAGTTAGAATTATTTTTGCAGCCTACCGAGCCTAAATATATAGTAGTTTCAAAGCAAGAGGGAACGCGCATCCGCGCATTGCAAAAAAACACTGTTACGGTGCGCCTGCCCGTTGTAGAAGCACCTGTTAAAGCGGGTGACGACGTTGGCAAGGTTGAATTTATTTATAACGGAAAAACAATTTATTCTGCCACGGCACTTGCGGCAAGAAGCATTGATAAAGAAATAGAAAGCCCTGCCGACCTTGTTCCGCTTAATATAAGGGGCAAAATAAGAATTTCGTTTGCATTTTTAGGCAGTCCCTATTTTTACGTGCCGATAATAGTTGTAGTTTTAGCGTTTGCTATCATCGTGCTTGCAAACAAGCATAAAAAAGAAAAGAGAA
>JAZSMS010000113.1:0-3393 GCA_045536015.1 Clostridia bacterium | reverse complement strand
GTTTTCGGTGCAAACAATATTACCGTCATCGCCAACAGTCAAAACTTTTCCTGCATTAGCACTTCCTTGATTTTTGTCTAATTTTTCGTTTAATGTTCCTGTAATTGGAACATATACATCGTCATTTGCATCACAAGAAATAACAAGATATTTTGCATTTGCAGGCGGAATAATAGTCTTTCCAAGACCAAAGTCATTAACTTGTGATAGCGGTTCCTTTGAAGATGTATACCACCAATTATAAACCGTATAAGAAAGCGTTGTTCCTTTAATAAGCAATCCATCAGTGTAATCAGATATATCCAAGTAATCGGTTCGCTTTGTTCCCTTTTCGTAGGCAAAAGCTCCCGAGTCTGCTTTAACATATTCATCATAAATCCACGTAACATCTTTTATTAAGGCCTTTTCCATATTATCCAAACTGTTTTGCATATCTGCAATAGCACCATCATCAACAAGAAACGGGCAACCTTTATATTCTTCATATTCCGTTACTGTTTCGCCTATTTCAACCTGTATAGGAACAGTCCACGTTTTATTCCATGATAGATAGTAGGTATCTTCTTCAAGCACAAAAGTTCTACTATTCCTTGGTGTAGTTAATGGGTTAAAACTCCAATACGAATTTTCAGTTTTGTCAATTCCAAAGCAGTATAAAACAAGATAATCTGTTCCTGCAACCAAAGTACTGCCGTCACTTGTTGACATAGTGAGTTTTGTGCCTTTAGGAAGTAATACGGGATATAAAACCTTGCCCTCTGTTCCTACTAAGTTTTTATTAGCATTTATTATGTTAAGCAAGGCAGTATTACCATCGTCACCTTTTTCACCCTTTAAATCAACAAACCTAAACTCGTCCTCGCCCTGCTTTTTAACGCCAAGGCTCGTGCCTTCCCAGGTAAACTCTAAATCTTTGCCGTCAAAAATTCCGTTTGCGGCATCCTCTCTTAATGCATCAACCGATTGTTGCGCAATCAAATATGCGTGCGTAAGCGAATCGTATACGCTTGCCGAGGGCGGCTTAATCATTTCGTCACAGCGAAAATATCCGTTTTTGCTTATTACTATCGGCTTTTTCATCTTTGCGGTTGTAACGCGTACGTTGCCGTCGTAGCCCTCAATATAAACATAGAGGTTTCCTGCCTTTAAAACCTCCCACGGTACAAAAAAAGGTTCTCCTGATTTAACGTTACAAACTGCTCTTCGCGTATCGCCGTTTTTAAAGCACACGGTAAGCATCAGCTCGTCCCACGCAGAGTCAAAATCAAACTGCGCTTCGACAAAATTCTGGCTTCCTGCAACTATTCTGTCGCAGTCAACGCGAATTATCTCCTGTTGGTTGACTAAAAATTTCATTTTTTCCTCCTTAAAAATATAGCGCCTTTTAGGAAGTGTTACCCTAAGGCGCTTTTAATTTAATTCTAACACACGCGTTTTTGTTTTAATGCTTGTTTGTGACATAATTTTGTGGTAAAATTAAAATATGAATTGTATTTGTTGTCCGCGAAAATGTAATATTGACCGAAAAACCTCTCTTGGCTTTTGCCGGGCAGGCGAAGAGTTTTTGCTTGCGCGCGCCGCGCTTCATTTTTGGGAAGAGCCCTCAATAAGCGGCAAAAGCGGCAGTGGCACTGTGTTTTTTTCGGGCTGTAATATGCGCTGCTGCTTTTGCCAGAACTTTAACATAAGCTCGCAGACTCTTGGTAAAGTTGTTTCGGCAGAAAAACTTAAGCAAATTTTTGACCGGCTTATTTTGCAGGGTGCGCATAATATAAATCTTGTAACGCCCTCACATTACGCTGTGCAGCTTGCGCCTTTGCTAAAAAATATAAGCGTGCCTGTCGTTTGGAATTCTTCTGCTTATGAGGAAGTTGAAACGCTAAAGCTGTTAAAGGATAAGGTTCAAATTTATCTACCCGATTTTAAGTTTTCTTCAAAAGAAATTGCAAGCCGCTACGCTAATTGCCCCGACTATCCAGAAAAGGCAAAAGAGGCAATTTGCGAAATGGTTGCTCAGCGCGGAAAGTATAAAATAGAAAACGGAATTATGACCTCGGGCGTTATTATCCGCCACCTTGTTTTGCCCGGTCAGCTTGAAAACACCTACGGCGTTATCGATTGGGTAAGCGAAACTTTTTCTGCGGGCGAGGTTAAGTTTTCGCTTATGAGTCAATTTACACCGCAAGAGCATTGTAAGCTTGACGAATTAAGCCGTGCGCTTGATAAACGCGAATATATTCTTGCGCGCAATTATATGCTTAAAAAGGGGCTTACCGACGGCTACTGCCAGGACTTATCAAGCGCAAAAAACAGTTATACTCCCCCTTTTGATTTTACGGGAATATAAAAAATTTTTTGCGCAATATGTAGTGCTTTTTATAATAAAAGCTTAAAACAATCTCAATAAATAGGGGTTCTGTCGCTTGTCAGAGCCCCTATTTGTTACAAAAGTGTTGCATTTTTTATTTTTGTATGGTATAATTAGCCAAAGCATTATGCTTTAACCTTTTAAAAGGGAGGAAATTACCATTTTAAATTTTGATGCAAAATCGGCTTTATTCAAGACGCTTGTGTTTGCACTGATAGTAGTAGTTTGTTCAACCTCTGTCTGCTTTGCGGCGCCCTCGGGCACGCTTAAGATAGGCAGTAAGGGGGCCGACGTTTTAGACGTGCAAAACAAACTTGTTGCGGCAGGCTTTTTGGATCAGGCTTACGCTACAGGCTTTTTTGGTCCTAACACCGAAGAAGCGGTAAAAAAATATCAAGAAGCAAACGGAATTAAGACAACGGGCGTTGTAGCCGAGCTTACTATCGACTCGATGTATTCAAAAAACACGCTTGACACCTCGCTTGTTTTAAAAAAGGGTGACGAGGGTGCCAACGTTAAAAAACTTCAGCGCGCACTTTGTTCGCTTGGCTTTTTGTCCGAAAACTACGTAACGGGCACGTTTGGTGAGCTTACCGAAAACGCAGTTTTACGCTTTCAGGGTGCTTACGGAATTTCGCAAACGGGTACAGCGGCAGTTAAAACGCTTGAAAAGCTTAATTCGCTTGTTGATATTACTAAAATCGACTCTACCCGCATCTATCGCGCAGGCGATGAGGATGCCGGAGTCAAGGCACTTCAACAACGCTTATGTGACCTTGGCTTTTTAGATTCCAAATACGTAACGGGCTATTACGGTGCAATTACCGTTTCGGCGGTAAAGCGCTTTCAAAAGGCAAATTCGCTTCCCGAAACGGGTACGGTTGCACAGCTTACCGTTGCGGCAATCAACTCAACCGAGGCAAAGACCTCAACCACCACAAACGCATCCGACATAATTGCAAAGCCGGGTACGCTCCGCTTAGGCGATTCGGGCACTCAGGTTAAAAAGCTTCAGCAAAACTTAA
>JAZSMS010000127.1:0-2311 GCA_045536015.1 Clostridia bacterium | reverse complement strand
TGCGCCGCTGCAAAAATACAGGGTGTATATGTACCGTCACTTTATGATTTTACATACAACGCCGACGGAACAATCGCCGCTATTACACCAAAGGGTGACGCGCCACAGGTTATAGAAAAGCGAATTGAAGAAAACCTTGATGAAACATACTATCCCGACCGATTTGTAGTGCCGTATATTGAAGCAGTACACGACCGCGCCGTACAAGAGGTTTTTCGCGGATGTATACGTGGTTGCCGTTTTTGTCAAGCAGGTTATATTTATCGACCTGTACGAGAAAAAAGCGCCTCGGTAGTTAATGCTCAGGCAAGAGCGTTGTGCGAAAATACAGGATATGACGAAATGTCACTTTCAAGCCTTTCAACAAGCGATATACCCAGCTTGAGCCTATGCTTGACGAAATGCTTTCTTGGACAGAGAAGGGCAAAATAGCTCTTTCACTGCCATCACTTCGCATTGATAATTTTAGCGAAGAATTAATGCAAAAAATTAACCGCCTTAAAAAAAGCGGTCTTACCTTTGCGCCCGAGGCAGGCACTCAAAGACTACGTGATGTTATAAACAAAAACATTACCGAGGATGATATTCTTACCACCTGTGCTACTGCTTTTCGCGGCGGTTACACAGCCGTTAAGCTTTACTTTATGATGGGATTGCCTACAGAAACCGATGAGGATATTGTTGGTATTGCCGATTTGGCGCAAAAAATAGTAGACCTTTATTACTCTTTGCCCGAAAAACCAAAGGGCAAGGCAGTAAACGTATCAATAAGCGTTGCAAACTTTGTACCAAAGCCACATACACCATTCCAGTTTGAACCGCAAATTACACGCGAAGAAATGATGCGCCGCCAAATGCTACTGAAAGACAGTATCAAGAGCAAAAAAATCACCTTTAACTATCACGAAAATAAAACAAGCTTTCTTGAGGGTGTTTTTGCGCGCGGCGATCGTCGACTTGGTGCAGTAATCGAAGCGGCATATAAAAGAGGTTGCTGTTTTGACGGTTGGGACGAGTGCTTCCAGCTTGAAAAATGGCTTGAAGCCTTTGACGAATGTGGTGTTTCCCCCGAATTTTACGCCAACCGTTTACGTAGCTTTGACGAAATCACACCTTGGGAGCATCTTGATTACCGCATTACAAAAGAATTTTTAATCAGAGAAAATATGGCGGCTCACGCCGAATGTACAACGCCAAATTGTCGCGAAAAATGCGCAAACTGCGGCGCAAATTCTTACAAAAGGGGTGTTTGCATTGAAAAACGTTAGACTTTTTTATAAACAAGGCGGCAGAATGAGATTTATCTCGCACCTTGATATGACACGCTTTATGTCGCGCCTTATCCGCAGAGCAAATATTCCCGTATGGTATACCGAAGGCTTTAATCCGCACCTTTATATGACATTTGCCCTACCGTTATCTCTGGGCTTTGAAAGCGATTATAACGTTTTAGATATTCGTGTATTGGATGATGATTATGATATTTCTGTATTGCCCGAAAAGCTAAATGCTGTTTGCCCACCGTATATAACATTTTTTGACGTTGCAGAACCAAAAAAGAAAGCAGGTGATGTTGCGGCGGCAGAATTTGATATCACTTTTGATGATAACGGCGTAATCGCAAAGGATATAAATGACTTTTTAGGCCGTGACAGCATAGTAGTTTTAAAGAAAACCAAAAAGGGCGGCGAAAAAGAAATTGAAGTAGCCGATAAAATTAAGTCATATTCTCTTGAAAATAGTGATGGTAATACAAAGCTTAAAATCACACTACCCGCAGGAAGTGTTGAAAACCTTAATCCCGAATTATTTTTGAATAAATTTTTCGAGGAAAGCGGCAAATATTATTGTTACGTGGTAAACCGTACAGCTATACTTGACTCAAATGGAAAACTTTTTAAATGATGCATAATTAATAAAAAGATAAGACCCTACTTTGATTTTAAAGTAGGGTCTTATCTTTGGGTTTGGCAACCGTGTCGCAACGGAACTCGCGTTTTATTTATTGTATATTAACTTTTAAAAAAGTTCTCAGTATATAACAAAATGTTATAAAAATTTTTTATATCCGTGCGGAGCACACATTAATTTTCAATTTTACATTTTCAACTTTCAATTTAAAAAGCACTTACTATATCTCTATAGTAAGTGCTTTTGATTTAGCTATTATGCATTAATTTGAAAGGTCTTCTACAATAAGCTCGCGAACTGCGTTTTCGTCGGCAGGTTCTGCGTCACGTACTGCAAAGAACTTTTCGGCAACCTGTGGGAAGAGAGCATAGCTGAGTACGTCTTCATAAGACTTACCAAT
>JAZSMS010000039.1:0-2785 GCA_045536015.1 Clostridia bacterium | reverse complement strand
ATCATATGTAGGTCTTCGATTTGTTCGTATGAGGTAGACGGAATATTTACGTTTATGTCGGATAGTTCTTTTAACTTGCCGCCCTCAAATCCCGAAAAACCTATAACCTTACCGCCGCGAGATTTGGCATATTTTGCGGCCTCTACAATGTTGGGCGAATTACCGCTGGCAGAAATAAGCAGTACGGCATCGCCGTCGTCCATAAGGTTTTTAAGTTGTTGTGAAAATACTTCAGCGTAGCAAAAATCGTTGCCTAATGCGGTAAGTACTGCAATATTAGCAGATAAAGAAATTATCTTTGGACGGTGATCGTCGCCTTTGACCGCGTTTTTGCCAAAGTCACAACAAAAATGGTTTGAGGTACCGGCACTTCCGCCGTTGCCTGCAACAAAAATCTTTTTGCCTGCTTTGTAGCTTTCGAGCATTAACTCGCAAGCGGCATTTAGTTGCTCGGTGTCAAGACTGTCGCACAAAGCGTGGATGTCGTTTACGTAGTCTAAAATTACGTTTTTCATTTTTTCTTCTCCTTTTCGTTTTCAAGCACCAATGCGGCGCAACCCATAAGGGCGGCAAAACGGCCCGGTGCAGAATGTAATATTTTGACGTTTGGATTTGCTTTTGTAAACAAATTTTCGTTTAAGCTTTTTGTTGCGGACGGCTCTAACAAATCAAATGCCTCGGCTGCGCCACCGCCTAAAACGACGGTATTTATATTTAAAAGATTAACGGCATAAGATACGGCTTTGCCTATGTGTGCGCCGGCATCCTGCCAAACGGCAAGCGCGTCGGTGTCACCATTGCGAGCAAGATCTGCAATTTCTTTTGCGGTTAGATTTTTATTTGTTGTTTCGTTGTATATTGCCGCTATAGATGCGCCTGATGCGTGCGCCTCTAGGCAACCACGACTACCGCAACCACACTTGCGACCATTTTCTTCTACAATAAAATGGCCAATCTCTCCGGCTGAAAGTCCTTGCCCACGATAAAGCGTATCGTTTATATAAAGACCACCACCAATACCATTGCTAACGGTTACCCACAAAAAGTCAGAGACATTTTTGCATACGCCGAAATATTTTTCGGCAAGGGCAGATATGTTAACGTCATTGTCGGCAAAAGTGGGCAGACCGGTTATATCATTTATAAGTTTTACAATGGGTATGTCACAGAGCCCTGAAAACGGTGAGTAAAGCCATTCACCACTGCTATAGTTGCAAAGTCCCGGAACCGCAACTCCGCAAGCCGATAATTCATAATGCTTTAGCTTGTTGTATCCCTCTTTTATGTACGAAAGAATATCCTCAATGCCATAATCACTATGATAATTAAAGCGACAGTTGTCTATTATTGTTCCGTTTTCGGTCACTACGCCGCAAATAAGTTTTGAGCCGCCTATGTCTACACAAAAAATATTTTTCATTTTTATCACCAAGTTAATATTATCATAAAGAAAAACAATAATATATTTAAATTAGGTTATTAAAATTTAAATTTTGGCTATTTACACGACCTGTATTACGTGATAAAATATAGTCGGGTGAAAAAGATGATGGAATGCAAATTAAAGCAAATACACCGAGTTAAACATTCTGTGCCGATAAAAATTAATACACAAACTCATAAATATGATGAGCTTGTGTATTTTATATCTGGTTGCGGAACCACAACGATAAACGGACAAACTTTAAGCTATAAATCTGGGGATTTTGCTTTTTATAAATCGGGAACACCTCACAACGAATACGATCCTGTGCCGTGCGATATAATTTGGATGCATTTTTTCTTTGATATAGAAGGCGTAGCTTTAAAAGAGGGTTTGTTTTGTGATATTGACGGCAGATTGTTGTCGTGCTTGCTAAATCTTAGAAAGCAGTCGCTTGAACAAAGCGATTACAGAAATCAAATGGTAGAAATTTTCCTTGCCGAAGCAATTCTTGTTGCTACACAAATCCAAAATACTTTTGAAGTTGCTCATAGTCGTACAAATTGGGAAAAGGTGCTTAATTATATAGACTCTAATATAAACGAGCAAATAGATTTTGTATTTCTTGCAAAAAGCAACGGCTATAGCTATGACCGCTTTAGACATTTGTTTGCAGAACAATTTGGCCTATCACCGTATTCTTATCTTGTTAAGCAAAGAATAGAGCATTCAAAACGGTTGCTTAAAAATTCGTGTTCAAGCATTACAGACATTGCTTTTGATTGTGGATTTAATTCGTCCTCACAATTTACAAACATATTTAAAAAACACGTTGGCGTTACACCAAAAGAGTATAAAAAAAGAGTTATCTCTACATAACAGAGATAACTCTTTTGCTTTTTTATTAATAAGCCTTGCCCCAGTAGAGCATTTTGGTTGCCTTTTTACCACAGCAAACACAGGTGTCGCCAATATGTTCTTGCTCAAAAGGAATACAGCGCGAGGTAACGCCTGCAACCTCTTTTAGCTTATCTTCACACTCGCGGTCACCGCACCACATTGCGCGGATAAATCCGGGTTTGTTGTCGGCAATCTCTTTCATTTCGTCAAGGTTTTTAGCGTCGTATGTCATTGTTTCGCGACGCTGGAGTGCCTTGTTATATAGCGCATCGTGATATTCTGCCAAAATCTCGGGTATGCGGATTTCGAGTTCGTCAAGATTTACAAAAATCTTTTCACGGTTGTCACGGCGAACAACAACACACTGGTTGTTTTCAATATCACGTGGGCCAATTTCAAGACGAAGCGGCACGCCCTTCATTTCGTATTCAGCAAACTTCCAACCGGGTGTTTGGTCTGAGT
>JAZSMS010000133.1:0-3156 GCA_045536015.1 Clostridia bacterium | reverse complement strand
GTTTACCGAGGTTGGCTACGTAGGCAGAGACGTAGATTCGATGATACGCGACCTTGTAGAAGCTTCTATTCGCCTTATAAAAGAAGAAAAAACAAAGCAGATGCAGGATAAGCTTGATAATTTAACTACCAATAAGCTTATTGATATTCTTTTGCCGATGCGTAAAAAGAAAGAAAACGAGCCGGATGATATTCAGGCACGCAGAGATGCGATAAAGAGTGATCTTGAAAACGGCAAAATTGAAGAACTTCCGATAGAAGTTGAGGTTGAAGATAAACCACAGGGAATGAACGTAGAAATGCCCGGTCAACCTGAAATCGTAATCGGCGATTTACTTGGCAATATGATGCCGCCTAAAATGAAAAAGAAAAAACTTGCTGTTAAGGATGCAAGAAAGATAATTTCGCAGCAAGAATTAAACAAACTTTTAGATATGGATGCTATCACGCAAGAGGCGCTTGATAGGGCAGAGCAAAGCGGTATTATTTTTATTGATGAAATTGACAAAATTGCCGCAGGTGCTCGTTCAGGACACGGTCCTGACGTAAGCAGAGAGGGTGTTCAGAGAGATATTCTTCCTTTAGTTGAGGGTTGTACGGTAAATACCAAGTACGGTCCGGTAAAAACTGATTATATTCTCTTTATTGCCGCAGGTGCGTTCCATTTATCAAAGATAACCGACTTAATACCAGAGCTTCAGGGTAGATTCCCGCTTCACGTTAAGCTTTCGGCATTATCAGAAAAAGATTTAAAAGATATTTTAACGCGCACTGATAACGCGCTATTAAATCAATATAAAGCGCTTTTAAGCGTTGATAACGTCGAGCTTGTATTTTCTGACGAGGCTATTGATTTTATTGCACATTATGCATACCAAGAAAATGAAGTTAACGAAAACACGGGCGCTCGCCGCTTAACTTCGGTAATGGAAAAGCTTTTAGACGAGCTTTCGTTTGAGGCAACTGACGAAACACCCAAGCACGAGGTTTTAATTGATTTAGAATACGTTAAAAAACATTTAGGCGAAGCCGCGGCGGATAAAAATATTAAAAAATATATTTTATAAGGTGCTTTAAAACAGCACCTTTTTTTAGTATAAAAGCCGTAAAAATTACAAAAAATACTGTATATAAATAAAAAGGAGAAATTTATATGCAGGCAATTATATTAGCAGGTGGAAAAGGCGAACGTCTTCGTCCGCTTACGGCAGAGAAACCAAAGCCGATGATAAGCGTTATGGATAAGCCTTTAATGGAATATTCGATAGAATTATTAAAAAAATACGGTATTACGGAGATAGGTGTTACTTTAAAATTTCTACCCGAGCAAATTAAAAATTATTTTCAAGATGGCAGTTCTTTGGGCGTTAATATACGTTATTTTGAAGAAAAAGAAGCACTTGGCACTGCCGGAGGCGTTAAGGCGGCGCAAGAATTTATAAACGATACGTTCATTGTTATTTCCGGTGATGCGCTTACAAATATTGATATTGAAAAAATATTAAAATACCATAAGGCAAATTCATCGGACGTTACTATCGTTACAAAACGCGTAGAAGATCCTTCTTCGTTTGGTGGAGTTGTTTGCGATACTGCGTGCCGAGTACTTTCATTTGAAGAAAAACCGGAATGGGAAAACGTTATTTCTGACCTTGCAAATACGGGAATTTATATTATTGAGCCCAAAATTTTAGAAGAAATTCCACAAAATCAATTTTTCGATTTTGCAAAAGATCTCTTTCCTAAAATTCTTAAAAAATACAACGTTTTTTCGTATATTACCGAAGATTATTGGTGTGATTTAGGCACTCATCAATCGTTTATTCAGGCAAACAAAGATATCTTACAGGGTAAAGTGTTTGGTCCGGTCAATACTTTAATGGGAAAAAACGTTAAAATTGACGAAACTGCAAAAATTAACCCGCCCGTTTATATAGGCGAAAACACGATAATTGGTGCAAACGTAAATATAGGACCGTTTGCTTCTATCGGCAAAAATTCTATAATAGAAAATTCTTTAATTTTAGATAGTGTTATCTGCCAAAAAAACGTGATTTCAAAAACAGAGGTAAAAAACTGTATAATTGGCGAAAATTCAAACATTACCGATTCGGTTTTAGGTGGCGGAAACGTAATAGGCTCTAGCGTTACGTTGAACGCTAACAGCTTTATTCCCGCACAAAAAATTATAGAAAATAACGTTGTTATTGAAGGAACGGAAGCTTCTTTTTTAAAAAAATCACTATGGCAAAACGGAAAAATCTGCGGTATTTGGAATCACGATATTTTTTCTTCACATTTTATGGCACTTGCGGCAGAAATCGAGGGTGAATCACTTGCAATAGGCTATAATAACCTTGCACTTTCTTATTCATGTGCAAATTTATGTGCTTCGTATTGCTCGCTTGCGGGTAAAAATGCCTACGTTTCAAAATGCTCATATTCGGCTTTTAAATACTTTTGTTTTAAAAACCGCACGTTTGGAATCTATATTGAGAACGAAGAAGAAGTTTTAAAAATATCAGTTATTAACGATAAAGGTCTTGAAATTTCTTCTGAAGATGAGAAAAAAATTAATTTTACAAAATCGCATTTTTCACTTAAACAGGGCAGAATAATAAGACTTTCTACCCTTGATGCCGATTTTGAATATTTGCTTGATACGACTTTCCCTTATTCAAGCAAAAACGTGCAGATTTTTTCTGATACAAAATTCAGATTGCACAACGTTATTAAAGCAGAGTACGACGTGTTGCTTGCAGATACGCAAATTTGGGCAAAAGATGGGGTAATAAACGAAATTAAATATAAAAACGAGCGTTTACCTGCCGAAAACTTTTTGCTTTTAAAAGTGGCAATAAGTGCGTTTTATGGAGCGGAAAGTGTTTTTTTGCCTGAATATGCAAGCGAGGAAGTTTTGGAATATGCAAAAAACAACGGCTTAACTGTTTTAAAGCAGCTTATGCATAGGGGAAACCGATACAAAGAAAGCAAAAACTTTTTGTCGTTTGAAGTTTTGCTGGATGGTGAACCGTACTTTTTTGCACAAAGCTTAAGTTATTATTTAGCAAGTAACGAAATTTCGATTGATAAAAACAAAATAGTTGTGCAAAGAAAGTTTTATCTTCCCAAAAATAAAACCTGCAAGGTTGTTTCG
>JAZSMS010000047.1:0-16942 GCA_045536015.1 Clostridia bacterium | reverse complement strand
GAGAAGAGCTGATTGCACGCTTGAAGAAAGCCTTGAGCATATCTGCAGTAACGACAAAGTCTGCAATAACACCATCCTTAAGCGGACGGACAGCTGTAATTGAGCCGGGTGTACGGCCGATCATTTCCTTAGCCTCTGCACCGACGGCAACACCAACCGCTACACCAACAGAAGAAGCCTCTGCACCGACGGCTACGCCAACGGCTGAACCTACTCCAAAACCAGTTTTAACCGGTAATATTACTCCATATTATGATTTTTTAAAGGGTTTTTCTGCAACTATTACTGAAAATTTTAAATACTATAACATTTTTCTTAAAGACCTTGATAATAACGGTGTTGAAGAATTGTGTATTACTTTTCCTCCTAGTAAAGGGGGAGGTATTAATTTAAAAGTATATACTCATACTACTGAAGTACAGGAGCTTGGAGAGCTCCATTTTGAGCGGTTCAACACAGCTTCTTTATGCTGATTCTTATCCCGGAATAATACAATACAACGTTGGAGGCGGAAAAGATTGGTACAAATACGTAACCATTATTAATGGCGAGCTTTCACACACATATATATGGAATGAATATTATACAGATACTCCAGAAGAGACGGGGGTAAGTCCTATAGAAAAATTTACCGAGGACGAAAAACTTATTTCCGAATCAGGTAAGGCATTTGAAAACAATCAACAAATATCTGAATTTCCATTGAGCGAACTTAAATAGCATAGATAAAATCAATAAAAACAGTGATAGCCTATAGGCTATCACTGTTTTTTATTGGAAATTACCATAGTTTCCGCTCTTTATTATCTGAACAACACGGCCGCTTCCCCATGGATTATTTTTATTTTCTTCATATCCGGAAGGCGGGTCATAATCATGATAAATAACCTCTACAACCCCCTTTCCTTCATAATGGCCCCAATCGTTTCCGGCATCTTCGCCTTTTCCATCACCCATAATGCATTTATATAAAGCAAATTCACCTGAGCTTTTCTTAAATATTACATCAAGATAATCACCAATATTACATTCAAGAATGCCACCTATTTTAGGTCTTACTGCTATCGCTATTCGTCCATCTATCATCGCATAATACTTTGTATGTGCTATTGAATATCTGTTATTATTCCTTGCATGCTCTCTAAGTTGGTATTGTTTTGACTCATCATCTGTAATTGTATGATAGCCCATATATAATATAAATGTTCCTAAATCACCATCCTGCGGAATTTGAAGACTTGGAAGATTTTCTAAAGTAGACTGATCCTCTCTAATAATTACATAACAATAATCGTACTTCGTACTTCCGCCTTTATCAATGGTCATTGCCGTGATTAACGTTTCGCCTTCCTTGTTTGCGCATACAACACCATCAGAATCTATTGTTGCTACACAATGATTGCTACTGCGCCAATTTATATGACGTCTTGTTGAATTTTTTGGCAATATTAATGCATCAAAAGCATTATAACTTGAACCAGCCTCAAACGGCTGAATTTAGGCATATTTGTGCTTGTCGTCTTTATAAGGCGACCTGCCTTATTTCATCCTTGGGCACCCAAATCTGCTCAAAATTGAGCCGTTTTAGGTCGCAGATTTTAAAATGATAAAATTTTTGTTTTAACAAGAAAAAGCCCGCAGGTAATATCGGAAATATTATCAAGGGATTTGACAAAGTTAAAGCGTAAATTTTACATTTTAAAACTGGTTTTAATCATAATACGTTGGCTATAATACAGGTTAACCCTGACAGATTGTGTCAGGGTTAAAAAATAAATTTCAGTTTTTTAAAAGTTATTTAAAAATAAAACCCGACTGAATCGCGTTGTGCCCTAAAGGACAGTTTTTTGGAGTACATTACCTACCAACAGAAAAAACAGAAACCGCAGATTGATTTTCTGCGGTTTTTGTGATATAATAGGGTGTGTGAATACGCTGTCTATAAAAGGACTTTGCTACGATAAAGCCGAACAATAAATAAGAATTTAACAACTAATCTCAAACAATACGATAGAAGGCAACGGGTATGCGTTATTTTAGATATAAGAATACTGACAAAAATGTTAATAATGCACTTAAAGAGCAATATAAAACATTGACTGAAGATGAAAAGTGTGCATTTCGCAAAGAAAAACGTTGGAGAAGATTCAGCACGCTTGTCACCCTTACCGTTTTTATCTCTTGCATAACTGGCGGAATCTTTCTGCTTAAATCGATTCCATTGCCAAATTTTTGGTTATTGGAAGCTCTTGCTATTGTTGCTAAAGTCATTGTTGGTTTTATTTTGTTAATTGCCAGTGGTGTTTTAACAGCTGTATTGGTAACGCCTTTGTGGAAAAAAGTTGAAACATTTGACATCCCCATGATGAAGAAAGAGATTTTTTCAAAAGCTTGCAAGCATTTGCGAGATTATTACCAGTTGCAAGAACCCTATATCATTACCAAGTGCTTTGAAGCAACAGACAAGAACTTCCAAAATCACGACGTATGTATATTTGTTGTCGAAGATGAGTTGCGAATTACTACGGATTTAATTAGAGGATTTCTTCACGGTGAAAAAGATTTAGGGTGTTATGCGTTTAAAAAAGAGGAGATCACGCTGTTAAAACGAAATGATGGAAACCATTTAGTCGCCGAGTTGAGAACAGATAACACTGTATTTCTGCTGGGCTATCGTGCGAAAGGATTTATAGATAACTTCTTTATTTCAAAGACAGTTCGCTAAATTTCAATTTGTCGAGAGATGTAGGATTTGCTAAAAGCCTCCCTTGTGTAAAGGGAGGTGGCACGCGTCAGCGTGACGGAGGGATTGTAATGCAGCGAAAACACAATAAAGATATCGTTCCTACTGCAAGAATGCTACGAAAAAATATGACAAAAGAAGAAAAGCATCTTTGGTATGATTTCTTACGTACATATCCCGCCCGCTTTTCACGGCAAAAGGTTCTCGGAAGGTATATTGCGGATTTTTACTGTGCAGAGGCAAAACTCGTCATAGAGCTTGACGGCTCGGGACATTATACCGAAGAAGGGAAACAACACGATGAAGAAAGAACCGCTTTCCTTGAAGAATACGGTTTGACAGTTATCAGAATACCGAATACGGAAATACATAAAAACTTTCGGGGTGTTTGCGAGTATATTGATTATCTCGTAGAGCAATCCCTCAGTCAGCTTCGCTGACAGCTCCCTTTACACAAGGGAGCCTTTTTTGTTCACCTATGACTTGTCAATTTTCCTGACAAGCACTGCATTTGTGTCCACAAATGCAAAATGCGGCATACCATTTCAAGATATGCCGTATTTTTGAAAACTGTCCTTTAGAGTAACGCTCTATTCAGTCGGTTTTTTATTTATATTCAAATATTATCAAACTAATTGTCTTCCCATATAAACGCCCATAGCCGAAGCCATCATAAGTCCGCGCGTCCAGCCTGACGAATCGCCAAGGCAGTAAAGTCCTTTAATGCTTGTTGTAAGCTGCTCGTCCATTTTTACTCGGTTAGAATAAAATTTAAGCTCGGGCGAATATAAAAGCGTTTCAGTAGAAGCAAAGCCGGGAACAACGTGGTCAAGCGCCTTTATAAAGTTAATAATGTTTGTCATTGCGCGGTACGGCATTGCGGCGGTAATATCGCCTGCAACGGCATCGGGAAGCGTGGGCTTTAAGTTAGAACGGTCAAGTTCCTTTTGCCAGGTGCGCTTTCCGTCTAAAATATCGCCAAAGCGCTGAACTAAAATGTGTCCTGCGCCAAGCATATTAGCAAGCTCGCCAACCTTTTGTGCGTATTCGATAGGCTGATTAAACGGCACCGAAAAGTTGTGCGAAACTAAAATTGCAAGGTTTGTGTTGTTTGATTTTAATTCTTTATAGCTGTGTCCGTTAACAACGGCAAGGTCGTTATCGTAATTTTCTTGGCTTACAAATCCGCCGGGGTTCTGGCAGAACGTGCGCACCTTGTTTTTAAAAGGCTGAGGGTAACCAATAAGCTTTGATTCGTACAAAACCTCGTTTACCTTTTCCATAATTTCGTTTCTAACCTCAACGCGAACGCCGATATCAACCGTACCGGGCTCGTGAGCAATATCGTGCTCGGTGCAAAGCTTTTCAAGCCACTCGGCACCGCGCCTTCCCGTTGCTACAACAACGCTTTCGGCATCAATTTTTTCCTCTTTGCCGTTAATGGTAACTATTGCACCGCGGCAAACCGAAGCTTCTAAAACAAGGTCGTTGCACTCAACACCAAATAGCATTTCTACGCCGCTTTCAAGCAAAAATTGCTCGATAGAATAGTATATGTGCTGTGCCTTTTCGGTGCCTAAATGGCGGATAGGACAGTCAACAAGCTTTAAGCCTGCCTGAATTGCGCGCATACGAATTTCCTTAACGGCTTCGGGGTTGCCAACGCCTTCAACGTGCGTGTCGGCACCAAACTCAAGATAAATTTCGTCAGCGTACTTGATAAGCTCCTCGGCAATCGATTCGCCTACAAGCGATGGGAAATCGCCGCCAACGTCGGTAGAAAGCGAAAGCTTTCCGTCCGAAAATGCGCCCGCGCCCGAAAAGCCCGTTGTAATGTGGCAATAGGGCTTGCAGTTAACGCACTTTTTAGTTTTTGATTTAGGGCAAGCGCGTCTTTCGATGGGCTGACCCTTTTCAACTATCATAATTTTTTTAGTGCTGCCCTTTTTAATCATTTCCATTGCGGTAAAAATGCCCGCAGGGCCCGCACCAATAATTAAAACGTCTGTTTTCATAATAAAAACTCCTTTTTAAAGCAACTTTTCAAAATTTTGTGGGTTTAATCCGTAAATTTGAACGACTTCTAACTTGTCACAATAAATGATGTCCTGTACGGTAATTATATTGCCGCCGGTTGAATCTAAATCAATTCCGTAGGTGTAAAACGCGGTCCAGACTAATGATGCACATTGCACGTTTTTAGGCCGCGCACCCGAATATTTTTTAAAAACCGAGGCAAGCGGCGAATAGTAAACGCCGTATAAGCAGTCAGTTGCGCTTATTGCAATTTGTTTAGCTTGCACCGCATCAATATCGCGTACGCGAAGCAGTATAAACGTAGAAAAATTGCGCCACGAAGAAAGCGAATAAAACGTAGAAGGCTGACCGATAATTGGTGCTTCAAGCGTGCGGTTTGAGCCGATAATAAGTCCGGCATGTCCATGCCGCCAACCAAACGAATGGGTTGATAGCGTTGCAATAATATCGCCTTCGCGGTAAGAGGCAAGGTTAAATTTCTTATCAGAGTATTCCATACAAGTGGTTATTGCCTCGCGCACACACTTGGCATTTTTTTGTGCAAAAAACTGTTCTTGAAAGGTGTTTAGCTTTTTTAGCGGCTCGGTTGAGGCTAAAATTTCGTCAACCGCGCTTTTTCCGAGTCCCGTCTGATAAAAAAGCGTTTTGTAATCTTCTTGCGTCAGCTCTTTTTCGATAAATTGCGACAAATCAAGTCTTTCATAGTCGGGCGTAAAAATGTTGTTCGTGTGAACCCTGATTGATGCAAAAATCGCAACAGCGCATAAAAGAACCGAAAGACAAGCGCAAACAACAGCCTTTTTGTTAAATTTATCTAAAAACGTCATAGATAATGCGGATAGCATCTTCAAGCGAAGCTTCGTCTACACCGATAATGATGTTAATTTCGCTTGAGCCCTGGTCTATCGTGCGCACGTTAATGTTGTTTTTGCCAAGAGCCGAGAAAATTTTGCCTGCAGTACCTGCGTTTTTAGCCATACGGTGACCAACAACCGCTAAAAGAGCAATGTTGTGAACAACCTCGATAGAATCGGGGTTAAGCTCGTCCTGAATAGAAGATAAAACAATGTCAAGCTTGCCCTCAACTGCTTTAGATTTTAAAACTGCCGACATAGTATCAATTCCGCTGGGAAGATGCTCAAACAAAATGTTGTTTTTTTCAAAAATCTCTAAAAAGCGTCTGCCAATACCAAGCTCGCTGTTCATCATACTCTTTTCGATGGTAATAATCGAATATCCCTTTTGTCCTGCAATACCGGTTATAACCGAATCGTGCACGTGGCTTGCGTCAATTTTGCTGACAATCATTGTTCCGTCATCGTCAGGAGCGTTGGTGTTGCGGATGTTTATCGGAATACCGCTTTGCGCAACGGGGAAAACTGCATCCTGATGCAAAACGCTTGCGCCCATGTATGAAAGCTCGCGAAGCTCTTTGTAGGTTATCCAGTTAATAGGCTTTGCATCTTGAACAATGCGGGGGTCAGCAACCATAAAGCCCGAAACGTCTGTCCAGTTTTCGTAGATATTAGCGTTTATTGCGCGCGCAACAAGCGAGCCTGTTATATCGCTTCCACCGCGCGAGAAGGTCTTTATCGTTCCGTCTGGGCGTGAGCCGTAAAAACCGGGAACAACTGCATTTTTAACCTTTGCCAAACGCTTTGACATAATGGTGTTTGTCTTATTATCGTCTAAAACGCCGTTAATTGTAAACACAACCACCTCGGCAGCGTCAACAAAATCAAAGCCCAAATATTCGGCAAGCAAAAGGCCGTTTAAAAATTCGCCGCGCGAGGCAATGTAGTCAATGCCTGCACCTGCTTCTACGTCTGCCTTAATTTTTTTGATTTTAGCCTCGATATCGGTCGAAAGATTAAGCTCGTTCTTAATAGAAACGTATCTTTCGGTAATTTTTGCAAAAACCTCGCTTGTGTCTTCGCCTGCGCAGGCAAGAGCGTAGCACTTATATAAAAGGTCGGTAACCTTATCATCCTCCTTAAAGCGCTTGCCGGGTGCCGAGGGCACTACAAAACGGCGTGCGGGGTCTGCCTTAATTATGCTTGCAACCTTTTTAAACTGTGTAGCGTCAGCAAGTGAGCTTCCGCCAAATTTTGTAACCTTTACCATTTGTTTATATCTCCTAATTATAAAATTTTTCTTGCTTCAAAATAATATCTCTTGTCCTTGCCTTCGCCCATCGAAAACGTCTTTCTGGGAAGCGAGCCGAATTTTTCTACCGCATCAAAAAGTGAAGTTTTTTCCATTGCAGGAAGCAAAATTCCGCAAACGTTTTCGTCTTTAGAAAGCTCGGCAACTCTATCTGCCTCGTGAACGTAGTCGATGCGTGCTTCGGGATGATTTTTCAAAAACTCATCAAGCACCGTCTGGCACGAGCCTACACAGAGCTCGTGAGTAGCGGGGATAGTAATTGTTTTTGCTTCTCCATGCGATAAAAACTCAAAACTGTGACCGCTTTGGCTTTGCTCAAATGCTGATAAAAGCTCATTTGCATCAACGTTAAAAAGCACGCGGTGGATAGGCTCAAACTCAAGAGCTGAATCGTATAGGTTTACAATCTCGCAAAGCGCGAATCTTGCAGGGTGTGTTTGCTTTTGGGCATCCGTAAGCGTTGCCTTTAAGTTTTCCCAGCACTTTTTTGCAGTTGCAAGTGAATGATTTCCGTCGCCTACTGCATAGTTGATCTCGCGGCGCGAGGTAACTTTTTCAAGAGTTTTTAAAACCTCGTCCTGTGCCGATTTTTCTAAACTCCATCCCGTTAGCGTTCCGCCGTCCATCATAAGCTTAACCGAATATTCCTGTGTTTTTTGTGATTTTTCAACAAGCGAAAAAACTTGATTTTGCTTATCGTCAATTAAAATCATAATGTGCGGAAGCTCTAAGGGTGCGTTTTTTCTGATCTCTACGCGCGGAGGAAGACGGTCTTCAATAGTGCCCTCCGTTGCGCGCACGCGCGGACGCGAGCCTTTTTTATATTCGTATTCTTCAAGGTCAATCGCAAGCACAAGACCCTTGCGCACCTTTCTGTTTGCCTGAACGCGCTCGATGTAGATAATGCTGTCCTTAAGCTCTCTAAAAAATCCATTGTCTAAATATTCGCGCATCGTTTTGCAAATTTTGTCGGTTTTTTCTTGATTATCGCTTGATAAATAAATTTCGGGAAAAGTCAGGCGAAGTGTTGAGGGAGCATCTCCAACAAGCTGCTCAACTTCGTTCCAATAATTTTCGTCACTTGTAAACTGATCGCAAGCGACGCAGGCATACTTTTCTAAATCAGCATCCTTATTAGGAAGCAGGATATCACACGGTTTTACTATCACTTTATTTGTCCTCCTATTTTGTTAAGCGCGTACATTGCCGCAACCTTTACCTGCGAATAAACAATGCCGCCCTGCATATAAAACACGTAAGGCTCTCTTATAGGTGCATCACCCGACAATTCTATTGACGCGCCCTGAACAAACGTTCCTGCCGCCATAATAACCTCGTCAGCATACCCCGGCATTGCCCAGGGCATAGGCGTAACGAATGAATCGACGGGCGAGCAGTGCTGCAAGCATCTGCAAAAAGCCACGATATTTTCTTTATTTTTAAGATGAAGCGATTGAATTATACAGCCGCGCTTTTCGTCAAAGGCAGGCGAAGGCTCAAATTCTTCAAGCAATTTAGAGGTAAATATCGCACCCTTTATTGCCTCGGCTGTTGCCTGCGGCGCCAAGAAAATTCCTTGGAAAAATGGCAAATATCCGCCTGCATAGCTTCCAACCTCGCATCCAATTCCGGGTGCGGTAAGCCTAAAGGAGATCTGCTCAATCAAATCGGCTCTGCCTGCTAAATAAGCACCCGTAGGAGCAATTCCGCCGCCTGCGTTTTTAATAAGCGAGCCAACAATTATATCTGCACCTGCTTCAAGCGGTTCGCGATCTTCAACAAACTCGCCATAGCAGTTATCAACAAAGATTATTGCGCTTGGGTTAGCTTCTTTAATTATTTTGCAAGCCTTTTCAATTTCGCAAAGTAAAAGGCTTGGTCTGTCCTGATACCCGCGCGAGCGCTGAAGCATAACAACGTCGGCATTCTTTGCGGCATCTGCCAAAAATTCAAAGTCGATGTGCTTATCTTTAAGGGGCAATTCCGAATACGTTGCGCCCATATCGCAAAGCGAACCGCAAACTTCCTTTTTATGACCTATAATATCTTCAAGCGTATCGTACGGCGCGCCCGAAGCGGATAAATATCTAAAGCCTTTTTTATAAATTCCCTGCAAGCCAAGAGCAAGAGCGTGAGTGCCCGATGCAATTTGCGGACGGACTATTGCCGCTTCTGCTTTAAAAATGCGTGCAAACAGCGAAGCAAGCTTATCCCTGCCAATATCATCGTAGCCGTAGCCGTAGCTTGCGGCAAAGTGCGCAGGGGCAACCTCTTCGCGCATAAAAGCCGACAAAACCTTTAATTGATTTTGCTCTTTAATTTTATCAACCTCATCAAAAAGCGGTTTACATTCTTTTTCTGCCTTTTCGGCAAGCTCAATAATAGCTGATGAAATTTTAAATTCGTCAGTAAAAATATTGCTCATTGTATCTTCCCCATAATTTCGTTTAGCGGGTCATCGGTGTTTAACCAAATAGCGTCCTCTTCGCCACGCATCCACGTTAACTGCCGCTTTGCATAGCGGCGGCTTTCGCGCTTAATTGCTTCTATCGCCTCGCTAAACGTGCAACGGTTTTCAAAGTAGTCAATTAACTGCCTGCACCCTATTGCCTTGTAGCATTGGTCATTCTCGCTTACGCCTTGTGCGTGCAAGGCGCGAATTTCCTCTACCAAGCCCTGCTCAAGCATTTGGTCAACGCGCGCGTTTATGCGCTCGTATAGCTTTTCGCGCTCGGGCGAAATGCAAAACAGTTTGCACGAAATATCGGTGTTTTTTTGTTTCCAATCGTCCTTTTTAGGAACGCTTCCCGTAAGCGAATACACCTCTAAAAACCTGACAAGTCGTTTTTTGTCGTTTTGGTTAATGTGTGTATCTTTATCTAAAGCCGTAACGCGAGAATATAGCTCCTCACACGAAAGCCGGTTAAGCTCATTTCGCACATTTTCGTCACTTTTAGCAAAAAAAGTAGGTTTATATAAAAGTGAGTGAACGTACATTCCTGTTCCGCCGACAAAAATCGGCATTTTTTCGCGTTTTTCAATGTCCTGGCACGCTTTAATTGCTTCTTCTCGCCACGCAACAACCGAAAACGGCGTTTTAAAATCAACAATTCCAATTAAATGATGCGGTATATTCTGCATCTCCTCGCGCGTTGCGGCGGCAGAGCAGATAGGAATTTCTTTATAAATCTGCATCGAATCGCACGAAATTATCTCGCCACCTAAATTTTTTGCAAGCTCAATTCCAAGCCGCGTTTTGCCCGATGCGGTTGGCCCTGCGATGATTATTGCGTTCATTGAATTCTCTTAAAGCGCGTTTCAAGCTCGCGGCGCGATAATTTTATTAAGATAGGACGTCCGTGTGGGCACGAAAGCGGAACGTTTTCCTTTGCAATAAGTTGCATAAGCGATTTTATTTCGGCATCGGTCAACTTATCGCCGCCCTTAATTGCGTGCTTGCAGGATAATTGCATAAGCTTTTCGCGCTTAATTTCCTGCGATTTAAGCGAATGAACGTTTTCGGTTAAAACGCTTAACAAAAACTGCTGTGGTGAAAGGTCCTCTAAAACAACGGGCACTGCGCGCACTGCGTAAGAATTTGCGCCTATTGCCTCGATAGAATAGCCAAGCGCCTCCAGCTCGGGCAAAAGCTCTTCAAGCCTAACAAGCTCTGCAGGCGAAAAGTCCATAATAACTGGAACAAGCAACGGTTGCGAAACGTTTTCGCCCGTTGAAACGCTATAAAACAGGCGCTCAAACAAAAGTCGCTCGTGCGCGGCGTGCTGGTCAATGATATACGCATCGTTTTGCGCTTGAATAATAATATAAGTATCAAATAAAGTTCCGCAAACCTTGTAGTCAAGAGGAATATCCATTTTTATTTCCTCTTGTATAGCATTTTCGCAAACAAGAGGCTTAACGGGAACCTCGTCTTTAATTTCGGTTTGCTTTGCGGGCGCTTCCTTTTTTAAATAGTCGGTTACCTCGTCGGTTTTTGTAAATTTAAACGTAAAATTGCTCTCGGCAACGCGAGGTGAGCTTGATGCAACAAATTTTGCAAACTCAAACACCTCGTTGTTGTTTGTCGGTTTTTCTTCCGTTTTATCAAAAAAGGGAGTTTCTTGCTTAGCCTTGTCAAAGCCTGTCGAAAAAGACGAAACGACCGTAACGGTTCTATCTTCTTCCTGCTTTTTTTGCTCAAAAAGCGTAGGAATTTCTTGGTTTTTGCTTAATGCATTTTTAACGGCAGAATAAACCACCGAGTAAATGTCAAGCCCCGAAGCAAAGCGGATTTCCTGCTTTGTAGGATGCACGTTTACGTCAACCAAGGATGAATCAAGATATAAATTAAGCACAAACGCAGGGAACTTGCCCACGTTAAGCCTGCCCTGATAAGCATCCTCTACTGCCGAAGAAATGGTCTGTTCGCGAACGCATCTGCCGTTAACAAAAATTATCTGCCTTGAACGGTTTGCACGCTGAATCTCGCGCAGTCCAAGATAGCCAAAGATTTTAATGCCGTTTTCCTCGTGCTCTATTTTGATTGTATTTTTAGAAAATTCGCTTCCGTAAATTGCGCGGATCGCAGAGAGCAGGTTATTGTCGCCCGGAGTGTGCAGGACAGTCTTTCCGTCAACAATATAGCGGATAGATAATTGTGGGTTAGATAATGCCATTTTGTTAACCGTTTCGGTAACAAGCATTGCCTCGCTTGACGCTTTTTTTAAAAACTTGCGCCTAACGGGAGTGTTAAAGAATAAATCGCGAACGCGCAAGGAGGTTCCTTCGGGACAGCCTGCGGCACAAAATTTAAGCACCTCGCCGCCTTCTAATTCAATTTCGGTACCTTCGTTGGCGCCCGGAACACGTGTAACTAAATTAACGCGCGAAACCGCCGCAATACTTGCAAGCGCCTCGCCCCTGAAGCCAAGGGTTAAAATATTGTTTAAATCTTCTGCCTTTTCAATTTTACTTGTAGCATGGCGCAAAAATGCCTGCTTTACGTCATCGGCTTCCATACCGCAGCCGTTATCCGAAATGCGCAAAAATTCTATACCGCCGCCGCGAATTTCTACCGTAACGGCAGAGGCGCCCGCATCGATACTGTTTTCAAGAAGTTCTTTAACTATCGAGGCAGGTCTTTCAACCACCTCGCCTGCGGCTATTTTGTTTGAAACCGAAGAATCTAAAAGCTTTATCTTCATTTATTCCCTCTTTGCCTGCTCGCGTAGTTCGCAAAGCATATTAAGTGCCGAAATAGGTGTAAGCGTGTTTATATCAATTTCTTTAAGCTTATTTATAATGTCAAGCGTGTTATCGCTGGCAAACATAGTTGTCTGCGCGGCGCGCTTATCGGGCTTTGCGTGGCTGATATCCGCTTCTTCAAGCGTTGCTAAAATCTCTTTTGCGCGCGTAAGCACGCTTGCCGGAATTCCCGCAAGGTGCGCAACTGCAATACCAAAGCTTTTATCTGCGCTTCCGCGAACGATTTTTCTTAAGAAAATAACGTCGTCGCCATACTCTTTTGCGGTTATGCAGTAATTTTTAACGCCCTCCAATGTTCCCTCAAGCTCACTAAGCTCGTGATAATGCGTTGCAAACAACGTTTTAGCGCCGATATTCTTCTTTTTGCAAATATGCTCGGTTACTGCCCAAGCAATAGAAAGTCCGTCAAAGGTTGAGGTGCCTCTGCCAATTTCGTCAAGAATAATAAGCGAATCAGCAGTAGCGTTTTTTATTATGCTTGCAACCTCGTTCATCTCAAGCATAAACGTGCTCTGCCCTGCCGATAAATCGTCAGAGGCGCCAACACGCGTAAAAATGCGGTCGCAAACCGAAACGTTTGCGCTTTGCGCAGGAACAAAGCACCCAAGGTGCGCAAAAAGTGTAATAAGCGCAACCGAGCGCATATAAGTGCTTTTACCTGCCATATTAGGACCGGTTAAAATCATAAAGCGATTTTCGTCTTTGTCTAAACAAGCGTCGTTAGGCACAAACGAATCGGCTCCCATAATAGCCTCGACTACGGGGTGGCGTCCGCCGACAATGTTTAAAACGCCGTCGGTGTTTATCTGTGGGCGAACGTAGGAATATTCGCTTGAAACCGTTGCAAGCGCTAAAACAGCATCAAGCGTTGCAATAGCCGAAGCCGTTTTTTTAAGGCGCGAAAGTGCGGCAAGAATTTTGTCGCGCACGTCGCAGAATAAAACGTATTCAAGGCGAACGGATTTTTCCTCGCCGCCTAAAATCTTTTCTTCCATCTGCTTAAGCTCTTCAGTAATAAAGCGCTCGCCACCAACAAGAGTTTGCTTGCGGATATAGGAGTAAGGAACTTTATCTAAAAAGCTGTTAGTAACCTCGATAGAATAGCCAAAAACCTTATTAAACTTAATTTTAAGCGTTTTAATGCCCGTTGCTTCACGCTCGCGAGCTTCAAGGTCAAGTATCCACTGTCTGCCGTTTTTAACTGCATCGCGGTAAGAATCAAGCTCGCTGTTATAGCCCTCGCGGATAATTCCGCCCTCCTTAAGTGTTTCGGCGGGTGAATCACAAATAGCGGACTGCAAAAGCGAATAAATATCCTCAAGCGGATCTAAATCAGCATAAACCTGCTTTAAAATATCGCTTTTAGCGTTTGCAATAAGCTCCTTAACGCGAGGAAGAACGGCAAGCGATGCACGCATTGAAGCAGCTTCTCTGGGCGAAACCGTCTGGTACGAAACGCGCGTGCAGATGCGCTCTATGTCCGAAACGTTTTGCAAAAGCGCTTTTAAATCACTGCGCAGGGCAAAATCGTTAAACAATTCTTCTACGCCGTCCAAGCGGTACTCGATTTTTTCCTTGTTACGCAATGGGCGCTCTAAATAGGAGTGAAGCCTGCGCGAGCCCATAGCGGTTTCGGTCTTATCTAAAAGCCAAAGCACAGTGCCGCGGGTTTTATGCTCGCCAAGCGAGGTAAAAAGCTCTAAATTGCGCATTGCGGCAACGTCTAACTGCAAATATTCGTCATTTTCCAAAAAAATCAGGTTTGTTACGTGTGCAAGTGCATTTTTTTGCGTTGCGCCAAGGTACTGCCAAAGCCCTGCCGCCGCACGAGCGGCTGCGGGGTGTGCCTTTGAAATTTCGCTAGCTTGGGCAAAGCGCGATTTTAATGCTTTTAATGCATCAGAGCCAAACAAATCTTTGGTTAAGGAAAACGGCTTTAACTGCTTTTTAACGTGAGCCGAAATTCCGTCCTGTGCGCAGGAGAAAAATTCTTCGTCGCAGATAATTTCATTAGGCGAAATTTCAAGCATTTTGTCGCAAATTGGCAAAAGCGAATGCTCAAAATAAAGCTCGGTCAAATAAAATTCGCCGGTAGAAACGTCTGCCCAGGCAAGACCTGCGCGCTTTTTATCAAGGCAAACCGAAAGCAAAAAGTTGTTGGTTTTGCCGTCTAAAATACTGTCTTCTATAATAGTGCCGGGCGTAATAACGCGTATAACGTCGCGCTCTACAAGTCCCTTTGATTCCTTAGGGTCACTTAATTGCTCGCAAATAGCAACCTTGTAGTTTTTTTCAAGAAGCTGGTTTATGTACGTGTTAACACTGTGGTGCGGTACTCCGCACATTGGTGCCTTTTCCGAAAGTCCGCAGTCGCGGCCCGTAAGCGTTAAGCCAAGCTCTCGGCTTGCAAGGCGCGCATCGTCAAAAAACATCTCGTAAAAATCGCCAAGGCGGTAAAATACAAGACAGTCGTTATATTTTTCCTTTAACACAACGTAGCGTTGCATCATCGGTGAAAGGGGCATTTATTTATCCTCCAAATTTCCTACTAAGGTGTTAAGCTTAATTTCGGTTATGTTTACGTTTACAATTTTGTTAATTAAATCGGGACTTCCAACAAACGAAACCATTCTTCCGTGCTCGGTCCTGCCCGAAAGCATATTTTTGCTTCTTTTAGAAGCGCCCTCAACAAGCACGGGATAGGTGTTGCCAAGGTATTTTTGGTTAGCCTTTAGTGTGCACTCCTCCGAAAGCTTGATAAGCTGCTCTAATCGCGCGTGGCTTACTTCGGGAGGAACTTGTTCCTCCATTTGCGCCGCGGGGGTACCGTCGCGCTTAGAGTAGATAAACGTAAAGGCAGAATTAAAGCAAACCTTTTGGTATAAGTCAAGCGTTTGCTCAAAGTCTTCGTCCGTTTCTCCGGGAAAGCCAACGATTAAGTCGGTTGAAATTGCAATATCGGGCGCGGCTTCACGAAGCGCGTAGACAAGGTCAAGATAATGCTCGCGCGTGTATTTGCGGTTCATCTTTTGCAAAATTCGGTTCGAGCCCGACTGAACAGGCAGGTGAATATAATTGCAGACCTTACTGCAATCGGCAAAAACTTGGATAAGCTCTTGCGACAAATCTTTGGGGTGGCTTGTCATAAAGCGAATTCGCTCAAGTCCGTCAATTTGGTTTAAGTTTCTTAAAAGCGAAGCAAACGAAAGCTCGTTTTCGCTCGAAAGTCCGTACGAATTAACGTTTTGACCTAAAAGAGTGATTTCCTTTATGCCCGAACTTGCTAAATCGGTACATTCTTTAATAATATCCTCGCTTGCGCGCGAACGCTCTCTGCCGCGCACGTAGGGAACTATGCAATACGAGCAAAAATTGTTGCAACCGTACATAACGTTTACAAAGGCAGAGGTGCTCTTTTCGCGCTTTGCGGGCAAATCTTCGATAATATCCGTGCTTTCGGATAAGTAAAATGCACGCTCGCGTTTATCAAAACAATCAAACATAAGTCGCGGAAGCTGATGCACCGCATTTGTTCCAAAAACAATATCAACAAACTTAAAACGCTTTTTTATGTACTCGGCACGTTTTGCCTGCTGCATCATACAGCCGCAAATCATAATAAGCGTTTCGGGCTTTTCTTGCTTTAGAGGCAAAAGCCTGCCAAGGTTGCCCGTAAGCCTGTCCTCTGCGCCCTCGCGCACGCAACAGGTGTTAAAAATTATAGCGTCTGCCGAAAGCATATCTTCGGCGGGCGTATAGCCCATTGCCTCAAACAAGCCGGCAATACTCTGGCTATCGCGCACGTTCATCTGGCAACCGTAGGTTTCGACAAAATACGAGCGTTTTTTATCACCTAAAAGCGCATTAATTTTTTTTACGTATTCAGAATACTCGCTTTTATCAAAGCGAACGGTGTTAAAATTTTGCAAAAAAATGCCTCCAAAGCATAAATATCCTATTTTATCTAATATATTATATAATAAAATATATAAATAAGCAAAGATTTTTTGCCCAAAATGCAAAATAAAACTCGCTTTTTTATAAAAGTTCTGTTATAATAAAAGCGTATTTATTTTTTTATTTTAAAATTTAGGAGGCTATAATGGCAAATTCACCTAAGAGAAAGCGCCGCTTTGGTGATAGACACGATGCGCGAAAGCTGCGTTCACTTCCACCGATGGAATATGTTTCCCCGTTTATAATGAAGGACCGCAACGATGCACAAAATCTTTTTTCTGCAAGCGTTGACTGCGATTATATCGAAGACTATATTCGCGCTAAACGAGAAGAGGGTCTTGTTGGCTTTGGCTTTATGCACATAATAATTGCAGGCTACGTGCGAATGGTTTCGCAGTACCCGGGAATTAACCGTTATATTGCAGGGCAACGAATTTTTTCGCGCGATGAAATTATCGTAAGCATGATGGTTAAAAAGGAAATGAAATTAAACGCGCAGGAATCGGCAATTAAAGTACGCTTTTCGCCAAGTGACACTATCTACGATGTTTATAATAAGATAAACGAGCAAATTAAAATTGCAACGGCAGAAGGTGACTCAAACGGCTTTGATAAAATTGCACGCACACTTGTTAAGCTTCCTGCCCTGCTTCTTCGCGGCTTTGTAGGACTTATGAAGTCGATGGACTACTTTGGTATAATGCCACGCGTTATTGACGAGGTTTCGCCATTTCACGCAAGTATGTTTGTCTCTAACTTGGGCTCGCTTGGAAT
>JAZSMS010000053.1:0-16336 GCA_045536015.1 Clostridia bacterium | reverse complement strand
TTTAATCTTTCCGGAAAAAGAGATCCCATTAACGTCATAAACAAAAGTAATAGGGTTAGTAGAATGGAAATATTAAAATCAATGCCAAAAAATAATATTTTTAACAATATAAGCGCACAACAACAAATAAAAAACCAGCACTTTTTTATAAAAAACGGCAAAAAATATTTATTAAGCTTGTATTTTTCGCCTTTAGCATCAAGATAATCTTCGTCTACTAAATTAGCTTTGCAAACAGGACATTCGCAAGGGTCGGCTACTGTCATTTCGCATCGGGGGCACTTTTTCATAAAATTCTTCTTTCTTTTTAATTATTCAATCGTTATATCAAAGCTTACTGATTTTTCTTCGTTTGCTTCAAGCGAAAACATATCAAGCTTTGTTTCTAAATCGTCAATTTTTCCGTAATATGAATGGATACTTGTCCAAGGTTCAATACAAAGGAACGGTGCAGGAAGGTCAAACGTATGCCAAAGAGCAAGATATTTCATTTGCGGATACGTAACGGTAATGCTCTTATCCGATTTTTTTGATTTTAATGCGCATTTTCCTCCATCCTCAAGAATAAAGTGCGCGTCGTGAATAAAGAAATCGCGTTTAAGGTTAAGGCAATTACCGTCTACCTTAAATGGAGCAAAGTTACCTGTAAACAAGAAATCTTTAAATAGCAGCTCGGTCTGGGTAGAGCCGTTTTTAAATTCGATATAATAATCTTCAAAATCGCCGTCAGAGCCAAGCGGAACGTTAAATGCGGGGTGACCGCCAAAGGCGCAGTACATTGTATTTTTACCAAAGTTTTTTGCCCAATATACCGTTTTAAGCGTATTTTTATCAAGAATATAGGTTATGGTATATTCAAACTCAAAGGGATAGCACTCGCGGGTTTGCTCGTTTGCCCTTAAAATAAACGTAAGCGAGTTTTCCGTTTTTTCTAAAAGTTCAAATTCACTTGTGCGCGCAAAGCCGTG
Source organism: Clostridia bacterium (assembly GCA_045536015.1). Classification (GTDB taxonomy): domain Bacteria; phylum Bacillota; class Clostridia; order Christensenellales; family QALW01; genus JAZSMS01. The sequence continues at coordinate 15,368 of JAZSMS010000053.1, read as the reverse complement.
GCGTTGCATCGAATAAGTTTTTCCGCGATAGGTATATTTATTATCAGTAAGTCTTCCGCAAACGGGAAAAACGTTTGGTGCCCTGTCTTCCCAATATTTTGCATCGCCCTGCCAGAGATACTCGGTATCATTTTTAAGGTTCTTAATTGACATAAGCTCTGCGCCAAAGGTTTGCGCAGTAACGGATAAAAATTCGTTTTTAATTGTGTATTCCATTTTTACCTCCTAAAGATTTTTTAAAAAGGGACTGCAAAAAAATGCAGTCCTTAAATTTAGATTATCGTTATATCAAAGCTTACCGATTTTTCTTCATTGGCTTCAAGGGCATACATATCGCGCTTTGTCTCTAAATCATCAACCTTGCCAAAGTACGAGGGAACACTTGTCCAAGGCTCGATGCAAACGTAAGGCGCATCCTTTTTAACTGCGTGCCAAATGCCAAGATACTTCATTTGTGGGTAAGTAACCGTTACGCTTTTATCCGATTTATCCGATTTTAAAGCGCACGAAAAGCCCTCGTCAATAACAAAATGTGCATCGTTATCAAAAAAGTCGTGGCGCAAATAAAGACGCTTGTTATCTGTTTCAAAGGGGGCGGTTTCGTCAGTAAAGAAGCACTCCTTAAAAAGCATTTCGGTCTGGTTTGTATTTTGTTTGAATTCAAGATAATAATCTTCAAACTTGCCATCCTCGCCAAGCGGAACGTTAAAGCCGGGATGACCGCCAAAAGCACAATACATTTTATTTTTGCCTAAATTTTTAGCCGAATAAATTGTTTTAACGGTGTTCTCGGTTAAAACGTAGGTAACTATATACTCAAACTCAAAGGGATAGTTTGCGCGGGTTTCATCGTTTGCGCGAAGAACAAACGAAAGCGCGTTTTCGCTTTTTTCTAAAAGCTCAAATTCACTTGCACGCGCAAAGCCGTGAGTATTAAGATGATAGTTTTTTCCGCGATAGGTGTATTCTTTTTCTATAAGTCTGCCGCAGATGGGGAACAAATTAGGTGCGCGCGAGCCCCAATAGTTTGCATTGCCCTGCCAAAGATACTCCGCACCGTTTTTAAGGTTTTTAATTGACATAAGCTCTGCGCCCCTGGTTGATGCGGTAACAGATAGAAATTCGTTTTTAATTGTATATTCCATTTTTACCTCTTAACAAGCTCCGAGCCCTGCGGAGAATCTTTTATATCATAGCCTGCGGCGTTTATTTCGTCACGAAGCGCATCCGAAAGCGCCCAATTCTTTTCTTTTCTCGCCTGATTGCGTGCTTCAAGCTTTTCAAGCAGTTCTTGCGGAACTTCCTCTTTGGGAGCCTGATAGCCTTTTTCAAGCGAAAGACCTAAAATCTGGTCCATCTTAACTGCCGTATCAAAAATCTGTTGCGACTTTTTGCCCGAACGCAAAAGATTCCACAAAACACCAAGTGCTTTAGGCACGTTAAGGTCGTCGTTAACAGCCTCCATAAATGCCTTGTAAGCAGTTTCGCACTCCTCCTGTGCTTCATCAGTAGCGTCCTTGTTTGCCGTAACTGCTTCAAGCAGGCGGATATATGCCTTTTGCGAAGCCTTTATAGCCTCCCAGGTAAAGTTGATTTTGTTGCGATAATGTGCGTTTAAGCAGAAGTAGCGGAACGATAATGGCATAATTCCGTTTTTCTCAAGATCGGCAACGGTGTAGGTGTTGCCGAGGCTCTTGCTCATTTTTCCGTTATCAACCATCATAAACTCGCCGTGCATCCAGTAGTTAACTGCAGGATGGCCTAAAAGCGCACTGGACTGCGCAATTTCGTTTTCGTGATGAACGGGAATATGGTCAACACCGCCGGTATGAATATCAAACGTGTCGCCCAAATATTTTCTGCCCATTGCCGAACATTCGATATGCCAGCCGGGATATCCCATACCCCAAGGACTTTCCCACTGCTGAAGATGCTCTTTGGGTGCCTTTTTCCAAAGTGCAAAGTCGGCAGGGTGACGCTTTTCGTCATTTACCTCAACTCTGGCGCCTGCCATCTGCTCGTCTAAATCAAGCTTAGAAAGCACGCCGTACTTGCCGTAAGCAAGAATATCAAAATAAATACCGTCGCTTGTTTCGTAAGCAAAGCCCTTTTCCATAAGTCCCTGAACAAACTCTATCATCTCGGAAATATGCTCGGTAGCCTTTGGAACTATCTCGGGCAAGCCGATATTAAGTGCGGCAACGTCCTTTTTAAAAACCGAGGTGTAAAAATCGGCAATTTCAAGAGGCGACTTTTGCTGTGCCTTTGCCGCTTTTTCCATTTTATCCTCACCCGAATCGGCATCACTTGTCAAGTGTCCAACGTCGGTAATGTTCATAGCGCCTAAAATTTCGTAGCCGTCGGCCTTTAATGCACGGCGTAAAAGGTCCATAAACACGTACGTTCTTAAATTTCCAATGTGTGCAAACGAATAAACCGTAGGTCCGCACGAATACATACGCACCTGATTAGGATTAACTGTTTTAAGCTCTTCTTTTTTATTTGTAAGGGTGTTGTAAATATACATATTATTACTCCCAAAAATTTTATTTACATAATTATAACCCAAATAACGCTTTGGTGCAACAGTTTTGTAATAACAATTTGCATTTTCTCATATTTTTTAGCGGTGATGTTTTTTGAAAAGAAGAAACGTTTTAAACGTAGGCGTACAATCTTTAGGCAACGTATTCGTGCGCTTTTTAGGTATGGCTTATAAGCTGTGGCTTGCAAAGATGCTATCGCCCGTTTCGCTTGGCTTGTTTCAGCTTTCGATGAGTCTTTATTCGGTGTTTATCGCGCCCGTTGCCTCTGGACTGCCTAATGCCGTTTCGCGCTTAAGTGCGCGCGAAGAAGCCTGTGGAAAGGATCAACACGTGCTTTTTTCGGCAATAGAAATAACCCGCGTGCTTTTAATTATCCTCGGGGCGCTGTTGATTGTCTTATGCACGCCGCTTGCAAAAATATTTTTGCATTCAAAAAGCGCGTACCCCGTCTGTCTTGCACTTGTTCCTGCAATAATTTTTGGCGGAAGTGCCAGCGTGCGTGAGGGATATCTTCACGCAAAAGGCAAATCGTTTTTAAACGCAATTTTTACTATGTGTGAGCAGGTTATCAAGGTTATTGCGGGCGTAATAATAATTTCTGTTTTTGCGCGCGGCGAAGAAGTTTTTGACGCTTCTCTTGCAGTTTGGGCAATTTCGGTAGGTGCCTTTTTTTCGTTTTTATTTTTGTTTTTCTCAGTGCGTTCGGGCAAAAAGGGCAAAAGCTTTAAAAAGGAAATTATTTTAAACGCATATCCGCCTACCGCCAGCCGCCTTGCTACTTCATTATTGCACCTTGGAACCACTACCATTTTGCCTATTGCTCTTATGATGTTTGGTTTAAGCAAGGACGCCGCACTTGCCCAGTACGGTATTTTAACCGCTATGGCTTACCCCGTAGTTTATATTCCCATAACCGTTACGGGTGCGATGAGTGTTGTGCTTTTACCCGAAGTTGCACGAACCAAAACGCATAAAGAGATCAAGAAAAAGGTGGTGCGCTACGCCCTTTGCGCAGTTGGTATTTCGGCTGCTTTTTGCATTTTGCTTTTGCTTTTTGCGCCGTTTGTTGCAAGTGAATTTTACAAAATGCCCGAGGCGGCAACTTATATGATCGCACTTTTACCAAGCGTTTTATGCCTTGGACCCGCACAAATGTTTTCAAGCGCCTTAACGGGAATGGGAAAGGTAAAAAACGTGTTTTACCTGTCTGTTGCAGACGGAGCGATCGGCTTTGTTTTAACCTTCTTTTTAGCAAGCAGCTTTGGAATTTTCGGCTTTATTTTGGCAAACTGTCTGCAGGATATTTTGGCACTTTTGCTTAATTCTATCACATTTTTTTATTTTATTAAAAAGGAAGAAAGCAAATGAAGGCGGCACTTATAGGAAACCCAAACTGCGGAAAAACCACTCTTTTTAACGCGCTTACAAAAAGCAATCTGCACGTTGGAAATCGCCCCGGTGTAACTGTTGATAGTCACAGCAAAAAAATAAAAAACACTGATATTTTACTTATTGACCTGCCGGGCACGTATTCGCTTAACTATTTAACCGATGACGAAAAGGTAGCGGTTAGTTCATGCTTAGCCGATGCCGACGTAGTGGTAAACGTTATTGACGCAACGAGCCTTGCGCGCGGACTGTTTTTAACAAAGCAGCTGCTTGAACTTTCGCACAAAGTTGTCATAGTGCTTAATATGATGGATGAGGTTGCGCGCCTTGGCGGAAAAATAGATGTTTTTTTACTTGAAAAAGAACTGAAGGTGCCCGTAGTTGCCATAAGTGCAAAAAAAGAAAAGAATTTTGATACACTTATAAAAAAAATTAAAACTGTAAGCAAGCAAAACGGCAAAAAACTAAACCTGCCCGCCGAAGAAAAGGCCGTTGCTTTTTATAAAGATATTGACGTTATCTGCAAAAAATGCGTGTTTTTGTCAAAAAATAAAAAGCACTCGCTTCTTGATAAAATTTTAATGGGAAAATTTACTGCTCTGCCTTGCTTTTTGCTTATTATTGCGTCTGTTCTTGCGCTTACGTTCGGTGTTCTTGGACCTATTGCCGCAGGCGCAATAGAGGTGCTTTGTAACGTTTTAAAAGAAAAAACGCTTGCTATTTTACAAAATATCGGAACAAGCCCTTTTTTGCTTGCACTTGTTTCGGAGGGAATTTTTGACGGAGTTGGTAGCGTGCTTGCCTTTTTACCGTGCATAGTTTTGCTTTCGTTTTTTATCTCGCTTTTAGATGATACGGGATATTATGCACGCATCGCCGTAGTTCTTGATAAGCCTATGCGGCTTTTTGGCTTTTCGGGAAAATCAATAGTCCCTATAATTATGGGACTTGGATGCTCAGTCCCGGCAGTTTTAGCGTGCCGAACACTTAAAAACGCAAAAAAACAAACGGCGGTAAGCTTGCCGTTTATTTCGTGCCCTGCGCGATTGCCCGTATATTTTATGCTAGCCGGCGCTTTTTTTAAAAAGCCATTTTTAGTAATAATATTTTTGTATTTGTTAGGTTTTGCCTGTGCCTTTACCCAAGGTTACTTTTTAAAAAAGAACGACGACAACTTTTTACTTGAGCTCCCGCCCTACCGTTTTCCTAAATTAACCAACGTTTTTAAGGATATGCTTGATTCTGTCTACGACTTTTTCTCGCGCGCGTTTTCGGTTATTTTTGTTTGCTCAATTATAATATTTTTACTTTCTAATCTTGATTTTTCGCTTAACTATTCTCCCGATAACAGCATTTTAGCGTTTTTTGCGCGATTGCTTTTGCCTCTTTTTAAGCCGATAGGAATTTGTTCCTGGCAAGTGCTTGCCTCGCTTTTTGCAGGACTTGGCGCAAAGGAAGCAATTCTTTCTTCTATGAGCGTGCTTGGCGTAACCACCTCTGCTTTTTCGCAAGCAAGTGCGTTTTCATTTTTAGTTTTTTGCTCGCTTTACTGTCCTTGCTTTGCAACGCTAGCCGTTATAAAAAAGGAATTTGGCTTAAAAACTGCGCTTTTGTCGGCTTTACGGCAAACCCTTATAGCATACGCATTAGCGTTTATATCGTTTTTAATATTAAAAAGTGCTTTTAATTTTTGTTAAAGTATGATAAAATACAATTAATAAACGCAAAGAAAAGGAGATTTTTAATGAAAAAAATTAAGCTTATTGCTGATTCTACTTGTGATCTTTCACAAGAACTTATAGATAAATATGATATCGAAATTATACCTCTTCAGGTTAATTTAGACGATAAAACTTACTTTGACAAGGTTGATATTCAGCCTGACGAATTGTACGCTTGGTCTAACGAAACCGGCGGCGTACCTAAAACAAGTGCCGCCTCGCCCGAGATGGTTAAAAACACCTTTGAAAAATATGCCGACTGCGATATTATTGCTTTTGCGATCAGCTCGGAGATGTCTTCTACATATCAGATAATGCACGCTATGGCAGAAGAAGTTGAAGGCACCACTATTGAAGTTATCGACAGTGCAAACTTATCTACAGGTATCGGCCTTCAAATTTTATTTGCGGCAAGACTTATCGAGCAGGGTGTAAGCTTTGCAGACGTCGTTTCAAAAACACGCGCAATTTGCGATAAGGTTCGCGCAGGCTTTGTTGTAGAAGATGTTAACTGGCTTCATAAGGGCGGACGTTGCTCAGCTCTCGCAGCCTTTGGTGCGACCGCACTAAAGCTTCGACCTACCCTTGCCGTTGTTAACGGAAAAATAACCGTTGATAAAAAAGTTCGCGGCGATATGCCCGTTGCTACTTTAAAGTATGCTCAGGGTCTTGAAGAAGGTCTTAAAAACGCGCAGGACGACGTTGTATTTATTACGCATTCGGGCGTTTCGGAAGAAATAATCGCTTCGGTTAAGGCATACGTTGAAGGTCTTAATATTTTTAAAGAAATACATATAACACGCGCAGGCTGTGTAATTTCTTCACACTGTGGCAAAGGTACACTCGGTGTATTATTCATTTCAAAATAACGGAGGAAAATTATGAAGGTTATACTTTTAGCAGACGTTAAAGGTTCGGGTAAAAAGGACCAAATTATAGAAGCTTCTGACGGCTATGCACGCAACTTTTTAATTCCGCGCAAGCTTGCAAAAGAAGCAACTGCCGAAAATTTAAATGCCGCAAAGCTTGCCAAGGATGCCGAGGCACATCGCCGTGAGGTTCAAAAGCAGGAAGCCATTAAAAACGCCGAAAAATTATCAAAGCTTTCGGTAACGGTTATAGGTAAAGCAGGCAACGGCAAGATGTTTGGCTCAATTTCTTCTAAAGACGTTGCAGATGCAATTCTGGCGCAGCACAAAATAGAAATTGATAAAAAGAAAATCGACGTACCTACTATGAAAAGCGAGGGCGAATACACCGTAACCCTTAAGCTCTTTGCCGACGTAAGCGCAAAAATGAAGGTAATTGTTAAGATTTAAATTTAATATGTAAAGAAAAAACCGCTTTTAAAGCGGTTTTTTTGTTAAACAAATTTTATTATAACGGGTTTATCAAGCTTTTTAAAATAAGAAATGGTATATTTTGTACCTTTTGATTTGCCGTCCCAAAAAGCCAAACACATATCTGCATATTCTGCAATTTGTTGATTGCGTTTAAATGGAGCACCTTTTTTATAACGCTTATAATCAGGCGCAAAAACCGTTAATTGTATATTGTTTGCATTTGCATAGGCAATAGCACTCTCATCAACACCCCTTGCCCCGCCGGTTATAATTTCTTCTACCTCGAAATTAATATACTCTTCAAAATTTTCTATTATTACATTGCGTGAACCTATAATTGCCAATCTCATACAAGCACCTCAAACATATTTTAGATACAAAATGTATCCATATACAACATAATAACACAAAATAAAGATAAAATAAATATATATTGTATTTATTTTGAGGTTTTTATGGCTATTAAAAGTATATCTATAAGAATAGATGAAGAAATGCTTGATAAATTGCACGTTGTTGCCAATTATGAAGGCAGAAGTGCAAACAGTCAAATTCTTATTTTAATACGCGACTGTATTAAAAAATACGAAGAAGAAAACGGTAAAATTTAACGGCACTTTCTAAAAAGAAAGTGCCGTTTTTGTTTAATTTAAAATTAAGCTTACTTACTCGCAATCTTCACAATCGCAATCGTCTTCCTCGTCGCCGTGATGACAGCCGTGGCACGAGCAGCAATCGTGGGTACAGCCCGAATTTGCTTCGTCAAACATCTGCATTAAAAACGGAGCAATTTTTTCCATTTCTTCGTCGTCGGGCATTGCAAACGCAAGCTCGCCATCCTTTTCGTCCATACGCATAACGTAAATGCCACCGTCTGGCTCGTCCTTTGGCGAAGCTAAAAGCGCGTATTCCTTGCCCTCTAAAGTAAAGCGATCAAGCATCATTAAGCCGATTTCCTTGCCGGTTTCGTCCTGAAAATAAAGTAAATCTTCCATAATAACCTCACAAAATTTTAATTATAGAATAATTATAATCGTTATTTAGTTAAAAGGCAAGCGTATTTTTTATTTGTTCACTTGCGTTTTGGTGCAAATTATATTATACTATTATATATATTTATTATGAGGTGCTTTTTAATGAAATATACTTCGATAGGCGGACAAGCTGTGCTTGAAGGCGTTATGATGAAATCACAGACTTCGCTTGTTATGTCAATCAGGCGTTCTGACGGCGAAATTGTTGTAGAAAAGCAACGTCTTGTACGCAAAAAATGGAGAAAAATTGTTGCAAAAATTCCGATAGTGCGCGGCGTTGTTGCCTTTGCCGAATCTTTAATTTCGGGAATGAAGCTTACTACAAAATCTGCCGAAATGTTTGGCGAGGATGCACTTGAAGATTTAGAGCCTTCTAAAACAGAAAAATGGCTTGCAAAAACCTTTAATATCAAGCTTGAAACCATTGCAGTAGTTCTTGGCGTTTGCTTTGGGCTTATCTTTTCGCTTGTATTATTTATGTTTTTGCCTATGCTTGCTCGCACGGGACTTGAGGCTCTTGGCTTAACAAACACCCTTGCGCTTGATGCGATAGAGGGCGTAATAAAAATTTTAATTTTTATGGGCTACATTTTTGCAATTGGCTTTATGAAGGATATCAAGCGCTTGTTTATGTATCACGGTGCCGAGCATAAGGTTATTTCGTGCTATGAGCACGGAGACGAGCTTACAGTAGAAAACGCACGCAAATATTCTACCTCGCACCCGCGTTGCGGCACGTCGTTTATGTTCATCGTTATGACAATAGGCATAATTTTTGCAACGATGGCAGATAATTTATTCGGCTTAAGTACTGCCACGCCGCAGGAATTTACTATCCGCCTTGCCGTTAAAATTTTGCTTTTGCCCTTAACGGCAGGAATTTCGTACGAAATTTTAAAGCTTTTGGCTCTTAGCGATAATATCTTTTTTAAAATTCTTCGCTCGCCCGGAATGCTTATGCAAAAGCTTTCCACGCGTGAACCTGATGACGAAATGCTCGAGGTTTCGCTTACAAGCTTTAAAAACGTCTTGTATATGGACGGCATAATGGAAGAGCCTAAGGAAGAAATGCCAGAAGCTTCTAACGAGCACGAAGAAGAGACCATAAACAGCAACGAGGAAGACCAATGACGGTTGCCGATGCACTTTTGCGCGCACGCGAGGCACTTAAAAACGTTCCCGAGCGCGACGTAGACAGCGCCTGGATAGTTTGCTTTGTATGCAATTTGTCGCGTGGCGAGCTTCACTTTAATAAAGATAACGAATTAACCGCCGAGCAAGAGCAAACCTTAGAGCAAATTCTTGCACGGCGCGCACTAAGAGAGCCGCTACAATATATTTTTGGCAGTGTTCCGTTTTATAACATTGAATTAAAAACCGATTCGCGCGCGCTTATTCCGCGGGATGAAACGGCTTGCATAGTTGAAAAAGCCATAGCTATTATAAAGCAAAAAAAATATTCTACGGTGCTTGATATCGGTACGGGCTCGGGCGCTATTGCCTGCGCAATAGCAAAAAACTGTGCTTGCAGCGTTTGCGCATCGGATATTAGTGAAAAGGCGCTTTCACTTGCAAAGGAAAACGCACAGGCAAACGACGTAAGCATAGAATTTATTAAAAGCGACATTTTTGAAAATTTAGAAAACAGACGCTTTGACGTAATAATTTCTAACCCGCCCTACGTTGCAACGCGTGATTTAGAAAAGTTAGAGCGCGAACTTTCGTTTGAGCCGCAAAACGCACTTGACGGCGGTGCAGACGGACTTGATTTTTACCGCGAAATTATTTTCGAGGCAAAGCAACATTTAAACGTAAGCGGCTTGCTTGTGCTTGAAATTGGTTTTGATCAAGCGGCGTCAATCAGTGCGCTTTTAACAAGCGCAGGCTTTACAAATTTTAAAATAGAAAAAGATTATTCAGGTTTAGACAGAGAGGTCTATTGCTTTAATTAATATGAATTAAAGCAGTTAAGGAGAAAAAATGCTTAAAAAGCTTGAAGAAAACTCGGTACGTTTAGAAGAATTAAATCAAAAGCTTTCGGACCCCGAGATAATTGCAGATACAAAATTGTGGCGCGAGCTTGCAAAGGAACACGCTACTATTGCAGAAATTGACGAAAAATACAAAGAATTTTTGCTTATTTTAAAAAACGAGCAAGACGCACTTGAGCTTATAGATCTTGGTGACGAGGATATGCTTGAGCTTGCAAAATTAGAGCTTGACGAAGCGCGCACAAAAAAAGAAGCGCTTGAAAACGAGTTAAAAGCACTTTTAGCTCCGCGCGATCCATCGGACGATAAAAACGTAGTGCTTGAAATAAGAGCTGGCACAGGCGGCGAAGAGGCAGCTCTGTTTGCGGCAGACCTTTTAAAAATGTACCAACGCTTTTGCGAAAAAAAGGGTTGGAATATGGAAATAACAAACTCAAGCGATACCGACATAAGCGGTGTTAAGGAAGTTGTTTGTCTTGTTACGGGCAAAGAAGCATTTAGACATTTAAAGTTTGAAAGCGGAACTCACCGCGTTCAGCGCGTTCCCGTAACAGAGTCGGGCGGAAGAATTCACACCTCGGCGGCAACGGTTGCAGTACTTCCCGAAGCGGACGATATTGATATTACCATCGACCCTAACGATTTGATTATCGAAACTCATCGTTCCTCAGGCGCGGGCGGTCAGCACGTTAATAAGACTGAATCGGCAGTTCATATAATTCACGTTCCTACGCAGATTGTAGTTGACTGTCAGGACGAGCGTTCGCAGATTAAAAACCGCGAAAAAGCAATGAAGATATTAAAATCGCGCGTTTATGATTATTATAAAACGCGCGCAGATAAAGAATACGCTCAAACACGCTCGCAACAAATAGGCTCGGGTGACCGAAGCGAGCGAATTCGCACCTATAATTTTCCGCAGGGCAGAGTTACCGACCACAGAATCGGTCTTACTCTTTACAAGCTTGATGCGTTTTTAGCAGGCGAGCTTGACGAAATGATAAACGCGCTTATCCTGGCGCAGAGTACGGGGCAGATGCAAAATGATCAAGGCGATAATTTTTGATTTAGACGGAACGTTGCTTGATACGCTTGAAGATTTGTATCTTGCTGTAAACCACGCACTAAAAACCTTTAATTTGCCCTTGCGCACCAAAGAGGAAGTCCGTACCTTTGTCGGCAACGGCGTAGAAAATCTTATGATACGCGCGGCAGAAGAAAATTTTAGCCAAGAATTGCTTTGCGAATTTAAAGCTTATTATTCCGTTCATAAAAACGATAACACCTGTGTTTATCCGCAAATTTACAAACTTTTATCCGAGCTTAAAAAACGTAATATTGCTATGGCGGTGGTTTCAAACAAGTTTGACGGTGCAGTTAAAGAGCTTGCCCAAAAATTTTTTGCAGGCACGTTTACCTGCGCAATAGGTGACCGTGACGGTATTGCCCTAAAGCCTGCACCCGACAGCGTGCTTGAAGCAATGCGCTTAATTGGGGCTTCCGCTAACGAAACGCTTTACGTAGGCGATTCGGAAGTAGATATTTTAACTGCAAAAAACGCTTGCGTTAAATGTGTATCTGTTTTGTGGGGCTTTAAGGACAAAGAATTTTTACTTAAAAACGGCGCAACCGATATTGTAAGTTTACCAACAGAAATTTTAAATTTTTTAGGAGAGTAAAAAATGAAAAAACCTGTTTTGTACATTGTAATTCCCTGCTATAACGAGCAGGAGGTGCTTCCAGTAACCGCACCTATGTTTAAAAACAAAATTGTTCAGCTTATCAGCCAAGAAAAAATTTCTAACGAAAGCCGCGTTATGTTTGTAAACGACGGAAGCAAGGATAAAACCTGGGAAATTATTTGTGCGCTTGCAAAAGAGGATAAGACCTTTTGCGGTGTTTGCTTAAGCCGAAATCGCGGGCATCAAAATGCGCTTCTGGCAGGATTAATGGACGCAAAGGATAAATGCGACATAACGATTTCTATCGACTGCGATGGTCAAGACGATATAAACGCAATGGATAAAATGGTTGACGAATATCTTGCAGGTGCCGATATTGTCTATGGCGTTCGTAGCGAGCGAAAGACCGACACTGCCTTTAAGCGTGCAACCGCACAGGGCTTTTACAAGCTGTTAAATGCCTTTGGTGCCGAGGTGGTTTATAACCACGCCGACTACCGCTTAATGTCCTCGCGCGCGTTAAAGGAATTTGCAAACTTTAAAGAGGTTAATATTTACCTTCGCGGTATGGTGCCAATGGTTGGCTTTAAAAGCACAAGCGTTTATTACGAGCGTGCCGAGCGCATTGCAGGCGAAAGCCATTATCCGCTTAGCAAAATGCTTGCCCTTGCAATTAATGGCATAACAAGTCTTTCGGTTAAGCCGATAAGAATGATAACAAGCTTTGGCTTTATAGTTGCACTTATAAGTATTGTCGGCATAATCTGGTCAATAGTAGAAGCGCTTTTAAACAACGCAGTTGCAGGCTGGGCTTCGACCGTAAGTATCATTTGCTTTTTAGGCGGTATGCAACTTTTAAGCATCGGCGTTATAGGCGAATATATCGGAAAAATGTATTTAGAAACAAAACAGCGTCCGCGCTTTATAATTTCAGAGCGAACTGACGAAAACAAAAAGGAAGAACAATAAGTTCTTCCTCTTTTTTTATAACATTTTTTTAATTACTTCCTCGCGGGGAATACTAGTTAAATAAATAGGTGGAATATCAAGCATAGTCTTGCAACCAATAGCGCCCTCTGCGCGCATTTTATATGCGGCTCTGGCAGTTGCGGCAATTACACTTGAGGTAAATTCAGGGTTAGAATCAAGCTTAATTGAATATTCTATAACGTGAGTATTTTCGCCCTGCCAGCCCGTTTTTCCACTGCGAATAACAAAGCCGCCGTGCGGAATACCCTTATGGTCGCGATCTAATTCTTCCTGCGAGATAAAATGCACGGTAGTATTATAATCGGCAAAATAGTTAGGCATAGTTTTAATTTCGTTTTCAATGCGTGCTTTGTCTGCACCGTCTTCTACAACTACAAAACATTCACGTTCGTGCTTCTCTCGCGTTGTAAGCTCGGGCTGGCTTCCGCTACGAGCCGCATCTAAAGCTTCTTTAATCGGAATAGTATATTGACGTGCATCTTTTACGCCTTCAATTCGGCGGATAGCGTCGGAATGTCCCTGGCTTACACCCTTGCCCCAGAAGGTGTAATCTTTACCCTCGGGCAGAATTGCCGAAGCGTACAAGCGGTTAAGCGAAAACATACCGGGATCCCAGCCGCTAGAAATTATTGCAAGGTTGCCACCCTCTTTTGCCGCGGCATCAACTGCGGATAAATGGGTAGGAATATTGCCGTGGTTATCAAAGCTGTCAACAACGGTAAAATGCTTTGCGTATTCGGGCGTTTGCTTTGGAAGGTCGGTTGCACTTCCGCCGCAAAGGATAAGTACGTCTATTTTATCTTTAAAGTTAAGTACGTCACTTGCTGAATAAACGTTAACGCCGGGTGTTAAAATTTTAACGGTTTCGGGTGCTCTTCTAGAAAAAACGGCAACAAGCTCTAAATCGGGCGATTGCTTTATCGCACACTCGATTCCTCTGCCTAAATTTCCGTAACCCATAATACCTATTTTTATGCTCATTTTTTCATCTCCAAAAAAACATCTTTTCGGTTAAATATTATAACAATATTAATAAATTCAGTCAACAAAAAAAGAGAAGGCATTAGCCTTCTCTTTATTGTTTTGTTAATTATTCTTCTCTCTTACGTCTTGCAACAACTACAAGTGCAACTGCCGATGCAACTACAACAGCAATTAATGCTACAGGAAGAACATCACCGGTGTTTGACGAGCCTGCGTTGCTGCCATTGCCTGCACCTGTGCCGCCAAGCTGATCAATAAGAGTTTGGTTTTCTTGACCGTTGATTTCTTTTACAAGTGAAAGATTATCAACTAACATATCAGGAGCAAAGAGTGCGTTAAAGCTTGTATCCTTTGCATAGCAAATAACCTCGTAAAGTGCAAGCGGATCACCCTTTGAACCGGTTGCGGTTAAATCAATTTCAAATTCAGCGGTAATCTTGGTCCACTTTGTGCTACTGATTATTTCTGTTGTGCCGGTTTTCCACTTACCAACTGAAGTACCTGCAGCAACTTTGTCACTACTATAAGCTTCGCCCCATACCATCTGAATAACAGGCTGAAGGGTTACGTCTGCGCCCGTTGACTTAACGTAAGCTGTAAACGTATACTTACCTGAGCCATAAGCAGCAATAATATCGGTTGCCTTAGCTCTGGGAGCTGCATATTCAACGCCACGTCCTGTTACTAATGCGCTCTTGCCGTCGTTATCCTGCGAATCAGTTGATACAATTTCAACTGCCCAGGATGTCTTCTCAGAGAAGTAAAGAGGAGCAATATCGTCACCCTTGTTAAGGCTGCCGTTTCCGTGCTTTACAAAGAGGTTTTCGGTAAACTGAGTCTGTGCACCGCCCTGCTGATCGTCATCGTCATCCTGTGCGGGAGCACCGATCTTCTGAATCGAAATAGCATCAACGTCAACTGCTGCGGGAGTATCAATAACAAGTGCTAAATACTTGTCGCCCGAGCCCTTTGTGCCGTCGCCTGCGCCCTTATAATCAATAATGAGTTCAATCTTCTGCCATTCAGTTGTAAGAGCAACAACTTCGCTCTTATGAGTAAGGTATGAATCTGCCTCTGCAGCCTGCGTCTGATATGTTGCACAAGTTGCAATGTGTGCATTTACTGTATCGGTTGAGCCTGCGGGAAGCTTTGCATAAGCCGAAACAATATATTTGTTACCAGCTTCAAAGCCATCGATTGTTGCTCCAAAAGCCTGTCTATTACGAAGTGTGGGGTTTGATGCAGTGCTGTCAATTTTAGCTACTGCAAAGTATCTACCGTTGCCATCAGCATCAGTACCTGCTACTGAATCGTTACCGATGTTTACTGTGGACGTACCACTGGTCGAGGTCCAGTGAGCTATCTTCTGGCCACCCAAGTATACGGTGTCGCCTGCTGCTGCAGGAGCATTACCGTCGGTTACCATTTCAATGCCGTTACCCTTTGCTTCGAGCATCTTCATCAGATGGTTGGTGACACGGTTGTTGATGACGCCCTTGCCCATAATGGTACCCTTCTTCTCGCCGTTGAATGCGGTTGCATCGTCTTTATAATCAACGATATAGAGTTCCGGCTCGTCGGTTGCATAAACCTTCTTTGCCTTGCCTTCGTATAACTGTTCTGTCTTTTTCATGATTACATGACCTCCTGTTGTAATTTTGCATCTTTTTCTTCAACTTCGCGTTGCA
>JAZSMS010000139.1:0-10253 GCA_045536015.1 Clostridia bacterium | reverse complement strand
ACTATTCTTGGCGGCTTTAGCGGTAGGCTGCAGACCGTTTACGGTTATTTTTATTCCGTTTTTGCTAAAAGAATTATTTATTCAGCTTGATGCTGAAAACTTAAAGGGAAAAATTATTAAAATTTGGCCTTACTTAATTGCCCCTGCTGTTGTTGCAATTTCGCTTATGGCATATAACTTTGCGCGCTTTGGTAACGTTTTTGAGTTTGGGCATAATTATCTTCCCGAATTTGTCCGCGAAGAAGCAGGGCAGTTTAATTTATCGTATCTTGGCGAAAATTTAAAACGTGCGTTACGTATTCCGCTAGAAATAAATAACGGAAAAATATCTTTAAATTTTGATCAGTTTGGCGCAAACAACTTTTTTATTGTAAATCCAATAATTTTAATGTTTTTAATTTATTCAATAAAAGATTTGTTTAAAAAAGAAAATAGAGTAGAAGCAATATTCTGGATTTTGGCAGTAATGCTGTTTACAGTTTGTACTTGTATGCACCGCACTTTAGGCGGATGGCAATTTGGCAGCAGATATTTTATTGATATGATACCGTTTTTAGCGTTGTATTTATCTAAACACAAACTTTATTTTGGTATTCCCGAAGTTTTACTTTGCCTGTTTGGTATTATCCTTAATTTATACGGTGCAACCTTGGTTTAATAATTTAAAATTAACATAAGAAGACAGACAAGATAGTCTGTCTTTCACTTTTTTTAAAAGTATAAATATCATTAAATTACAAATACTAACAACACAATTTGTAATTTAAGGAGAAATAAATATATGAAGGCAACCGGAATAGTTCGTAGGGTGGATGAACTTGGAAGAATAGTAATTCCAAAAGAAATTCGCCGTACTATGCATTTTAGAGAAGGCGATCCAATTGAAATTTTTATTGATAAAGATGGGGGAGTAATTTTAAAAAAGTATTCGGCGATGGGCGATATAGAGCAATACGCAAAAGAATTTGCCGATTCTATTAATCATTCGCTTGGTATTACTGCATTAGTTACGGACAAAGATAGTGTAATTGCGGCTTCGGGTGAAGGAAAGAAAAATTTTTTGGGTAAAAGTCTTTCTAATGATTTACAAAAGCGTATTGAATTAAGGCGTGGAATTACAACGGATAAAAGAAGCAAAGAAATTCCTATTCCAATTATCGAAAACGATCAAACGCCATACGTTTCCCAATGCATTTTACCGATATCTAATTTTGGAGATGTGTTTGGTGCTGTTGTTTTAAGCTCAAACGATACTTCGCTTAATGATATTGCCTATAAAAATGCCGAAACTGCCGCGCATTTTTTAGCACAGCAAATACAGTAGTAAAAAAACTAAAAAAAGACTGTAACATGCGTTACAGCCTTTTTTTATATCAATAATAATTATTGAACTGAATCTTTTAATGCCTTGCCAGCTTTGAAAACAACCGCCTTGCTTGCGGGAATTTCGATAGTTGCACCAGTTGCGGGGTTTTTACCTGTTCTAGCCGCACGAGTCTTGGTCTCAAACGAACCGAAGCCCATAATAGCAACCTTCTCACCTTTCTTAAGAGCCTCAGCAATAAGATCTAAAACTGCGTTAACAGCTGCTTCAGCATCCTTCTTTTTAAGACCGTTTTTTTCTGCAAGTGCATTGATTAAATCTGCTTTGTTCATTTTTAATTCCTCCATAAGAAATTTTGTTGTAAAACGCACATATTGTACGTTGCACTATGAAAATAATAGCATATTTTGAATAATATGTCAATAGTTCAAATTAAAAAAATGTTAAAAATTCGGCAATAATATTGACATTTTAAGTGTTTTTTTGTAAAAATCAGTCGTTTTTTGTATTTTTGCAATAGTTAATAAACTTATCAGTTGCTTTTTTTAAAGCAATTTCTGGCGAAACGTTATTTTTTCGGCATATCGAAACAATATTAAAAAGCATATCACCAAGAGTGTCTTCTGTTAAAGTATTATCATCTGCATCAAGTTTTATACCGTGTTTTTCTGCGCGTGCTTGAGCTTTTTCGGCACTTAACAGGGCAGAAAAGCTTTGAGGAATATCGTTTAATCTTTCTTCAAGTGAGAAAAATGCTTTTTCCTCTTGTTTTAAGGATTCCCAATCTTTCATTTGTTCGCCAAAAAAGACGTGACCGTGACGGTGAATCATTTTTTTGCAGATACTATTGGTTATATCTGAAATAGAAAATTCGTCGAACTTTTCGGCAATAGTTGCGTGAATTGCTACTTGAAAAAGTATGTCGCCAAGCTCGTCGGCAAGCATAAATTCGTCTTTTTTATCTATTGCGTCAATAACCTCAAATGCTTCTTCGATAATGTATCTGCGAAGCGTTTCGTGCGTTTGCTTAGAATCCCAAGGGCAACCGTTTTTATCGCAAAGACGGCGGGTTATTTCTATTAAATCGGTAAAATCGTTTTTGCCGTCAGTGATAAGGGGACGCTTTTTTAGAATTATTGATGCTGTATGATTATAAAAACTTTGTTGATCAAGCTGATAAAGCATAATTTCAGCATTCTTAATAGCGCCAAGAGTGTTTTGATACGAAAAGATGATGGAATATTCGTCACCGTAAATTTCGCTTAAAAAGCACTTTAAATCTCCTGCAATAAATTGTGAATCAATGCAAGTGATGATATTTGCAACGTGCGAGGAGATGTTCTTTGTTAAAAGCAATTCATTTGCAGTAATCGTATTAAAAGGCAAAACGAAGTTATTGCTTGCCGCAACAGTATCCGCAAGTGAAATTCCGGGGATAATGGTACAGTTATCTAATGCTGCAACGGAAGTATCGTCAAGTGCGTTTCCAAAAACAACGTAGCAGCAGTCGTCTAAATCGGTAAGAACTTTTGCTATTTTCTGATTTAAAAAATCAAAGTCTTCCGATTCTTCATAGATATGGTCAAGTGTAGAAAAGCTTACGTTTTGAGTTGTCAGATATTCGGCAAGCGGCATTTTTTGTGTTTTTAAAACAATATGTTTAGCAGTTAACAAAGTATTAAGTGCTTTTATGGATAAGTTTTCAGCTTCGCCTGCGCCTGCGCCGATAACGGTTATCATTCTTCACCTCTGCGTACTTTTACGCCTAACTTTTTAAATAATTTTTGTATTTTATTGCCGCCCGGCATAAGTGAAAAGTCATTTTCGTCAAAAACGTTAAACAAAATAAGTGCGGCAATATACACTGCTGCAGCAACACCGATTATAATAACGGTAAAAATTCTTGAATAATCAGGTAAAATAGCCTTTAATGCGATAAGAGCAACCGCCATTACAAAAGATGCGGCTACGGGACGAAGTAGCGTATTTTTAAAATCAAATCTGATTTTTGTGTATTTAATAAGGCAAATTACGTCTAAAATTGCGGCTATTGCGTAGCAGATAACGGTTCCAATCGGTACACCATAGATATTTATTTGCGGAATAGGTACTAAAATAAGATTTAAAATTATTTTAACCGCCATACCTATTCCAAGGTTTATAACGGGAACGGTTACTTTACCAATTCCCTGAAGCGCACCTGCCGTAGTTTGAACGATTGCAAGGAATAAAACGCCTATTGATAAGATAATCAAAAAGCTTGATGCACATGCAAGTTTATCGCTTGCAGAGAAGAAAATATCTCCATATTGCTTATCCTGATAGGTGTATAAAAGCGAAAGGATTTCCTTTGATAAAAGCGCAAAGCCAACGGTGCAGGGAAGACCGAATATTATGGAAAGCTTAAGTGACGTTTTAGAAAGTGCTTTTACACCTTTAAAATCATTTTTTGCAAGTACGTCGCTTATTGCGGGAACAATAGACATTGAAAGAGCAACCGTTAATACGGTTGGCATATTTATTAAGGTTCCGCAATCGCTTTTCAAATAACCGTAAAGTGCATCAACGTATTCCGAATTAAAATTAAGGTTATTAAGTAAAATGTTTTTAACCATAATCGAGTCAATTCCGTCGACCAACGGCTTTATTGCCGCGCCTAATGTCATAGGAATTGCAATTAATAAAAGCGGCTTTAGATAAGACGTTTTCGTGCGGTTTTTTTCGGTAAACGTGATAATTTTCTTTTTTGAAACGCGGTACATAACAAAGATAACGATAAAAGCCGCTAATTCTGAAATAGTTATACCTAAAAGTGCACCTGCGGCAGACAAAACGTAATTATCAAATTTATTTTGCCATGAAATCGCAAAGTAAAAGCCTGCGGCAAGCTTGACAATTTGCTCAATTAACTGCGTTATTGCAGTGGGCGTCATATTTTGAAGACCCTGATAATAGCCGCGCCAGGCAGATAAAAGCGAAACGAATAAAAGCGAAAACGCAATCGCCATAATAGGCTCGGGCGAGTTTATTTTAAGCCACGAAGAAATCATTGGCGCTCCAAACAACATAAGTGCAGTTGTTGTACCGCCGATAATCGAAAGCATTTTAAGTGAAGAAATAAATACCGCGTGAGCACCTGCGTGATTACCTTTACTGCGCTCTTGTGCAACTAATTTGCTTATTGCAGTAGGGATGCCTGAGGTAGAAAAAATAAGCAAAAAAGTATAAATGGGATAAACTATAGAGTAAATTCCCATTGCTTCTTCGCCGATAAAATTTCTAAGCGGAATTTTATATATTGCGCCAATAACCTTACAAATAAGACCTGCAGCGGCTAAAATTAAGGCACCGTTTAAAAACGATTTTTTCTTATCTTGCATAAATACACCTCGCAAACTTTAAAAATATTATACCACTTTTTTTTATATTGTAAATAATAGTTTGCTATTATTAATAAAAGTGATATAATATTACAAATTACGTTTGGAGAATTTTATGGAAGAAACTATTTCGGCAATTTCTACCCCTGCAGGAAAAGGCGGTATAGCAATAGTACGCATAAGCGGCGAAAATGCACTTGATTGCCTTGATAAAATGTTTAAAAAACCAAATATGGAATTCCGCAAAATGTATTACGGTCCCGTTTTTAACGGCGAAACACTTATTGATAAATGTCTTTGCGTTAAGTTTGATAAAAATTCTTCTTATACGGGCGAATATTGTGCCGAAATTCATTGTCACGGCGGATATGCTTCGGCAAAGGCTGTTTTAGAAGCAACTTTTGCTTGTGGTGCAAGATGCGCGCAGAGCGGCGAATTTACACGTCGTGCGTTTTTAAACGGAAAAATTGACTTATCGCAGGCTGAAGCCGTTGCAGATATGATTGATGCTGATACATCTGCGTCACTAAAGGCGGCGGCACATCTTTTGTCGGGTAAGCTTGGCGAAAAAATTAAAAAGTATCAGGATGATATAATGCAGGTTTTATTGCTTATTGATGCAGGCATTGATTATCCTGACGAAATTGACGAGGAAATGACTTCGTTTAAGCTAAAACAAACTGTTTTAGAGCTTTTAGACGAAATAGAAAAGCTGATAGGCGGATATAAAAGCGGAAGAATTACAAAAGACGGCTTAAAGGTTTGTATTCTTGGTAAGCCAAATGCGGGCAAATCTTCAATTTTAAATTATCTTTGTGGAGAAAACAGGGCAATAGTTACTTCGATTGCGGGAACAACGCGCGATACACTTCACGAGGTTTTAGAGCTTTCAGGAATTAAAGTTCACCTTTACGATACTGCAGGAATAAGAGAAAGCGATGACGTTATCGAACAAGCGGGTGTTGACCGTTCGAGAAACACTTCGGCAGAAAGTGATATTGTGCTTTGCATAAGCGACGTTAGCGAAAGCGACGATTTCTTATGGCTTGATAAAGAGCTTGAAAATAAAGAAGGTCTTTTTGTATTTAATAAGGCTGACTTATCCGAAAAAGAAGATGTTTTGACTCCATTTGCTTGGGAAAAGGTTTTTGTAAGTGCTTTAACGGGCGAAGGAATGGATAAAGTAGTTGAGTTTTTAACTAAAAAGGCACAAAACAGCGATTCTTCTTCCAGCCTTGCTATTACCTCGGAAAGACATATAGAAGCGCTTAAAAACGCAAAGGAAGAGCTTTTATGCGCGCTTGAAGATGCACCGCTTGATTTAGTTTCTATTAACTTAACTAATGCTTGGAGCTTTTTGGGACAAATAACGGGTCAAACTGTTACTGATGATATAATTAACAATATTTTTGAAAAGTTTTGTGTAGGAAAATGATAGAGTTTTTTGCAGGAAAATTTGATATTATAGTTATCGGCGCAGGACACGCCGGATGTGAAGCCGCTCTTGCAAGTGCAAGAATGGGGCTTAATACGCTTTTGTTAACGCTTACTAAGGATGCTATTGCTTTTATGCCGTGTAACCCCGCTATCGGCGGAACAAGTAAGGGGCATTTGGTGCGCGAAATTGATGCTTTAGGCGGACAAATGGGTATTTGTGCCGACAAAACGGCAATGCAGATTAAAATGCTTAATACAAGCAAGGGACCTGCTGTACATTCTCTTCGTTCGCAGGCAGATAAATCAGAATATCAGGCTTGTATGCGCAAAGTGGTTGAAAATGAGCCTAACTTAACGGTAAAGCAAGATGAAGCAGCAAAGTTTTTAACCGAAAACGGTAAAATTTGCGGCTTGTTAACCGCAATAGGCGCTAAATATGAGGCAAAAGCAATAGTAGTTGCCTCGGGCGTTTATATGAAAAGCCGTATTATTACGGGCGAATGGGAACGTGAGTGCGGTCCAAGCGGCTTTGTAAATTCACGTTTTTTGTCTGATTCTTTAAAAGAGCTTGGTATTCCGCTTCAACGCTTTAAGACGGGAACCCCTGCACGCGTTGACGGAAAAACACTCGATTATGATAAAATGGAAATTCAAAACGGCGAAATTACACCGTATAATTTTTCATATTTAACAACCGAACCCGTGCTTTCGCCAAAACCCTGCTATTTAACGTATACTAACAAGCGCACGCACGAAATTATTTTGGCAAATCTTCACCGTTCGCCGATGTATAGCGGAAATATCAAGGGTACGGGAACGAGATACTGCCCTAGTATTGAAGATAAAATTGTAAAATTTTCGGATAAAGAACGTCATCAGTTGTTTATTGAGCCTGAAGGCGAATATACAAACGAGATGTATCTTCAGGGACTTTCGTCTTCGCTTCCTGCCGAGGTGCAGATTGAAATGATACATACCATACCCGGTCTTGAGCATGCAGAAGTTGTTCGTCCCGGCTATGCTATTGAATACGATTGTATTGACCCGCTTGCACTTTATCCAACGCTAGGGGTTAAGATGGTCGAAGGTCTTTACTGTGCAGGACAGATTAACGGATCTTCCGGATATGAAGAAGCCGCCGCACAGGGCTTACTTGCAGGAATTAACGCTGCTCTTTACGTTTTAGGTAAAGAACCGTTTATCCTGTCGCGTTCGGAAAGCTATATAGGTGTGCTTGTTGACGATTTAACGGTTAAAGGTACTAACGAGCCATACCGAATGATGACGTCGCGCGCCGAATTCAGATTAAAATTGCGTCAGGATAACGCCGATATCCGCTTAACACAAAAGGGTAGGGACATTGGGCTTGTCACTAACGAAAGATATGATTTTTATCAAGAAAAGATTTTAAAGCAGGAAGAGGCCAAAAAAGCACTTAAAACAATTAAACCTACATACAAAAAAACTAAAGAAATTTTTGCCCAAAAAGGTTTGGAAGAGCCTATCGGTCCGCTTTATTTAGAAGAAATGCTCAAACGCAAGGAGTTTTCTTATAACGAGCTTTGCTTGTGGTTTAACGAGCTTCCCGTTCTTACAGATGCACAAGCGGCTACCGTTGAAACCGATATAAAGTACGACGGATATTTAAAAAAGCAGGAATCGCAGATAAATCAGATGCAAAAGCTTGAAAAAAAACTTTTACCAAAAGATATTGATTATAGTAAAATTTTAGGCTTACGCTTAGAGGCAAGGCAAAAGCTTGATAAACAAAAGCCTGCCTCAATAGGACAAGCAAGCCGAATTAGCGGTGTTTCTCCCGCTGATATTGCTGTTTTGCTTGTTGCTATGGAAAAGGGAGAAATATGACGGCAGAATATATTAAAGAGCAGTTTGAAAAGGCAGGGATATTTTTAACGGACGAAAAATATCAAAAATTTGCCATTTACTGCGATTTTTTGCTTGAGTATAACGAAAACGTAAATTTAACCGCCATAACTGACGAAAAAGAAGTTGTTACTGCTCATTTTATCGATAGCTTGCTTGGCAGAGATTTAATTAAAAACAACGCAAAATGTGCAGATATCGGTACGGGCGCAGGTTTTCCCGGAGTTCCGCTTGCGATAGCAAGGGATGACGTTTCGTTTTTACTTGTTGATTCGCTAAAAAAGCGTCTTGTGTTTTTAGATATGCTTGCCCAAAAGCTAGAACTTAAAAACGTTAAAACGCTTCACGGAAGAAGTGAAGATTTAGCACACGATCCTAAATTAAGGCAAAACTTTGATTACGTTGTTTCGCGCGCGGTTGCCCGCCTTAACGTGCTGGCAGAGCTAAATTTACCTTTTGTAAAAAAAGGCGGAGAAATGCTTGCGTGGAAGGGACCTGCGGCTGACGAGGAATTGCGGGAGGCACAAAATGCGCTTAGAATTCTCGGTGCAAGCTTTTTAAAAAAGGTTGTTTTTTCCCTAAACGAAAACGAGCATAATATACTTTGCATAAAGCAAAATGCCGAAATTTTAAAAAAATATCCGCGTCAGGCAGGAACACCTAAGAAGAAGCCGCTTTAAATATAAAAGCATTGACAAAATAACTTATTCTGTTAAAATATAAATTGTAAATCTGATTTTGTGAGGTTTTAAATATGATTTTTACGTTAGGAACAGTTAACGTTCGTACAAAAACTTACAGTAATTTTGATGCACTTGAGCGCGACTTGCTTGCTTGCGAGGCAGGTAGTGTTTTTGCAGGACAAAAAAGGGGAACCGAAAGCGCATGGCATATGGTTTCGGTTACCGACCCCGAAATAGGAGAATACTTTGGTCTTGGTATTCTGTGCACAACAAATAAAGAGCCTCATCTTTTAGTTACCGATAACGGTATGCTTTATATCGGTGCTGATAATTTTGTTGTAATATTTGATATTGAAGAAAAAAAGGTTCGTTCAATAGTTCCGCTTGCAAGTGATTTTGTTGATTTCTTCTATCTTCCGCAAAAGGGTCTTATCTTTTCGGTACATAAAAAAGGCGTTATCGTTAAAGATGAAGAAGGTCAAGATGTTTGGCGTGCTTCGCGCGGAAATATCGCAAGCTATTCGCTTGAGAAAAACTTGTTTGTTATGGAGCTTGCAACCGGCGCAACAATAGCCTATAAGATAAAAAGCGGTAAAGAAGCTAATTTAAAATAAAACAGAAGACGCATAAAAATGCGTCTTTTTTATTTTACTAGTAAATTTTTGATAAGTTCTATTTTTTCAGCATCCTTTTTCTGTCTAACGTTAATTCGGTAACCATCTTTTATAGAAGTTTTATATACCGTTAAATATTGTTGTAGAGAAAGAAGCATAAACGGTACGTTTTCTTTGCAAATAATGTTAATTTCAGAAATTTCAATTTTTGCAAAACAAGAAAGCTCTTCTATTTGAGCGTAAGCGTACGTTACGTTATCCTTTTTAAATTCGTGCTCGCACTCGTTAATTAATTCGTAGCCGTTTTGCTCAAGAAAATTTTTAAATTCAACCCATCTTTCTTTTAAAAAACTTTTTGGAATTAAAATATCAATATCATCTGCGCTTAAATTTGTTTTTGTTAAATACTCTAAGCCTAAAGAACCATATAATAACGGCACAAATTTAAATGTTTTATTTAGTAATTCTACATTTTTTAAAAAGTGTTTAATCATTAGTTATTTAGTTAAAAGTACGGCGGTTTCGTCTG
Source organism: Clostridia bacterium (assembly GCA_045536015.1). Taxonomy (GTDB): domain Bacteria; phylum Bacillota; class Clostridia; order Christensenellales; family QALW01; genus JAZSMS01. Next base: position 402 of record JAZSMS010000139.1, on the reverse strand, counting down.
TAATTCGTTTAGGCGGGAAAACAATGCCATCTGCCTCACAACGAATCCGATAGAATTGTTTCACCCAATCGGGCAGTTTTTCTACATCGTCCTTAATTTTAATAAGCGTTCTCTTTCCAACTCGTCTATCCATATATGCGAACACACGCAGCAAATAATTGTCAGAGTTCAAGGATGTTGCGATATCTGTTTTGAGATAAATGGTCAGGGAGTTAATGAACTCAGCATCACACAGTTTACACTCAGGTAACCATTTTCCTTTTTCCAATTTCCCGTAGGAAACCTTTTTTCCCTCTTGGTAAAGTTGAGATACTTCTTGTTCTTGTTTGTACATTTCAACCCAAGAAAACGCTACCATTTCTTTTTTACAGTAATTGATGGTTGCTCTGCCGTAGGCATTAT
>JAZSMS010000142.1:0-20208 GCA_045536015.1 Clostridia bacterium | reverse complement strand
CAGACCGCTTGGCCTCCGACTTCAAAAATTCCAGGAGCTGCCTCTCCTATTACAAAAGCAACTATAAACGCAGCAATTCCCACTACTGCACAAATCCCCAACATAATATAGGCAAATCTATATAACAAAATTCCCTCTTCTTGTGTTTTATATTCCATATATACCTCCAAATAAATCTAAAATTAAACTCTACTATTGTTATTCTATTTTTTAATATCTATAATTTTAGAAACACCTTTTACTTTTTTAGGGCACGGTGCATCAGCAGGTATTTGCCATCGACCGTTTATTTTTTCTGCCCTAAAGGTAACGGATATTAGTTTTTGTTGGCACCATTTGCGTATTGTTTTTTCGCTATAGCCCCACTTTTTTGCAGTTTCCTTTACCGATAAATATTTCATAATACCACCTCCGTATAATATTAACCGATATTGGTTAATATGATTATATACCAAAATCGGTTAATATGTCAATAGGAGGTTTTAATTTTTATGATTTCTTATGACAAATTATGGCAAACAATGAAGAAAAAAGGCGTTACGCAATATACTCTTATTAAAAAATACAACATCAGTCCCGGACAAATCACACGATTAAAACGTAACGAAAGTGTAAGCACGCATACCATCGAAATGTTTTGCAAAATTTTAAATTGCAAAGTTGAAGACGTTATGACTTATATAGAAGACAAACAATAAACCAACCTTTTGCGGTTGGCTTTTTTTATTCTTTTTTGTTCTTATTACGTTTTAATTTGAATAATCTTAAATAAGATTTTTTAAAGGCGTGATAAAATGAACTATTTTATTGAAAAGCGCGTTTTAGAGCTTGCTCAATATATAATTGATACAAAGGATACCGTCAGAGGTGCGGCAGCAAAGTTTTCGGTAAGCAAAAGCACCGTTCATAAGGACGTTACCGAAAGGCTTGAAAACCTTAACAGACCTATGTTTTTGCTTGTTAAAGAGATTTTACTTTTACACAAGGACGAACGCCATCTTCGCGGCGGCGAAGCAACCAAGGAAAAATACAAAAAATTAAAAGAGGGGCTTTTATAATAGTCCCTCTTTTTTTATACTATTTTTTCTCCGTTTAGCGTTGCAGATAAAAGCGTATCGTTTTTGTAGCAAAGCGTAAGCAAAAATACCTCATCAGTTTCGTCAAGCAAGCGCAAAAAAATCTTATCGCCCTCCCAAAGTGAAAGCTCTGCAAGCTTGCTTTTTTCTATCCATTTAAGTTCGCCTTCTTCGCAGTTTGCTTTAACCGTACCATAAAACTCTTTGGCGGTAAATAAAAACATATACTCCGCCTCATTATCGTTATATAAAAACGTAACTATACCCCTGAAAACAGGCTTAATTGTAAGTCCCGTTTCTTCAATAGCTTCGCGGATAGCGCATTCCTCGGGAGATTCGCCCTTTTCAAACTTTCCGCCAACACCTATCCACTTATCCTTGTTTACGTCGTTTTGCTTTTTTGTGCGATGAAGCATTAAATATTTGTTATCTTTTTCTATGTGTACTAACGTTGTGTTCATTTTTATCACCCGAGTTTATTCTATCATTTCTCAAGCGTTTTGTAAACTTTTAACATAATTTTCATTTGACTTTTTTGGCTTTAATAATATAATAGTTAACGTGTTAATTATTAACCTGTTAACTATTTTTTGAGGTGTTTATATGGACAAAGATTTAAACCGTAAAGACGTGCTTAAGCAATTTATAAAAACTGACCGTTTTCACCACCGCTTACTTGATAAAAACGTAAGCAAGGTCGGCTTGCACCGCTGTCAGCACGGCGTACTTTTGCACCTTTTGCACGCAAAAGAAGCCCCCACACAAAAAGAGCTTGCAATGGCGCTTGATATAAGCTCCGCGGCAATGACAAAGGTTTTAAAGAGGCTTGAAGAAGACGGATATATCTTGCGCGTTGCGCAGGAAAACGATTTGCGTTGCCTGCGAATTACGCTTACCGAAAAGGGCAAAAGCATTTTAGAGCAGTCACGCGCACTTGTAGAAGAAGTTGATAAAAATATGTTTAACGGCTTTTCGGAAGACGAGCTTGCTTCGTTTTACGAATGCTTAAATAAAATTTACTTAAATCTTACTATTTTTGAGGAGTCTGAAAAATGAAGCGTTGGTACAAATATATTAAACCCTATCTTCCTGCCTTTATTTTAGGTCCACTTTGTATGATTATTGAGGTTATAGGCGAAGTTGTTATGCCCAAGCTTTTATCGGTAATAATTAACAATGCCGAGGCAGGCACGCTTACAAACGCAGGGAGCATAAGCGTGATGATAGCAATGATAATAACTGCTATATTAATGATGGCAGGCGGCGTCGGCGGTGCATACTTTGGTGCAAAGGCGGCGGTAAACTTTGCTGCAGACTTGAGACAGGACGTTTATAAAAAAATTCAAAAATTTTCGTTTGCCAATATTGATAAATTTTCAACCGGCTCGCTTGTAACACGTTTAACAAATGACGTAACTCAATTACAAAATTTTGTTAATATGCTTTTGCGTATGGCACTTCGCGCACCGGGAATGATGGTTGCCGCGCTTATTATGGCAATTTTAACAAAGCCCTCGCTCTCGGTTGTTTTTGCAGTAAGTATGCCTGTAATGATAATTATCATTCTGTTTATAATAAGCAAGGGCTTTCCGCTTTTTTCGCGCAGACAAACAAAGATCGACTCAGTTAACTCTGCCGTACAAGAAAACATTACAAACATAAAAGTAGTTAAAAGCTTTGTGCGCGAAGACTTTGAAGAAAACAAGTTCCGCTTTGCTAATGCCGAATTAAAGGAATCGGGCTTAAAGGCAATGCGCGTAATGATATTTTTAATGCCCGTTACTACGCTTTTTATGAACCTTACCGTACTCGCCGTAATTCTTTTCGGCAGCGACATCGTGCTTTCGGGTGAAATGCCAATAGGCGATCTTTCGGCATTTTTAACGTACGTTACACAGATATTATCGTCGCTTATGATGGTAACAATGATGCTTATGACCTCCTCGCGCGCACTCGCTTCGGCAAAGCGCATAACCGAGGTGCTTGACGAAAAAATCACACTTGACGACGAAGATGCGAAATACCCCGATAAAAAAGTAGAAAAGGGCGAAATTGAATTTAAAAACGTTTCGTTCCGCTACTATAAAAACAGTCAGGGCTTGGTTTTAGACGACGTTTCGCTAAAAATTCCTGCGGGTGCATTCGTTGGAATAATCGGCTCAACGGGATCGGGAAAAACTACTTTGGTTTCGCTTATTTCGCGCTTGTACGATGCCGATGAAGGTACTATTTTAGTTGATAACGTAGACGTTAAAGACTATTCACTTAAAAACCTGCGCGACGGCGTTGGCGTAGTTTTACAAAAGAACACACTCTTTTCGGGAACTATTGAAGAAAACTTGCGCTGGGGTAACGAAGACGCTTCTATGGAAGAAATTATTGCCGCCGCAAAAAGCGCACAGGCAGATAAGTTTATTTCTACCTTTCCCGACGGCTATCAAACAAAGCTTGATCAGGGCGGTGTAAACGTCTCCGGCGGACAAAAGCAACGCTTGTGTATTGCCCGTGCTCTTTTAAAAAAGCCCAAAATTCTTGTTTTAGACGATTCGACAAGTGCAGTTGATACTGCAACGGAAGCACAAATCCGCTATGCCTTTGCGCACGAATTATCGGGCAGTACAAAGATAATAATTGCGCAACGAATTTCTTCGGTTATGGACGCCGATATGATTATCGTTTTAAACGACGGCAAAATTACGGGTATAGGTACACATAGCGAGCTTTTAGAGCAAAATACCGAATACCGTGAAATATATTATTCGCAGGTTGGGGAGGAAAAATAAATGGCACGTACGCTTGAGCAATTACAAAAGCAATACAATTTTTCTGCGCCCGATCAAAAACGCGGTATGGGCTTTGGCAGAGGTCCGCGCGGAATGGCTCCCGGAATGACGGGCAAGCCCAAAGAGCTTAAAAAGACGCTTTCGCGCCTTATAAAATACGTTTATCCTTATCGTTTCAGGTTTATCGGCGTACTTATCTGTATGCTTGTAAGCACTGCTTCTTCTTTAGTGGGCGCATATATGCTTGCACCTATAATAGATAAAATTGCGCAAACACTTACTGGCAACGTCGTTGAACCCAGCCCTTTTGCTAATATAATTAACAACTTTATTTTATCTATTACTCCCAGCGCCAGCAGTAACGTTATGACGTACGTCTTTATTGCGCTTGCAATTTTAGGTAGTATATATTTAGTTGGTATCGCAACCACTTATCTGCAAAACCGCCTTATGCTTTCTATTTCACAAGGGACTGTAGAAAGCATACGAAACGATTTGTTTAACCACTTGCAAAAGCTTAACGTAAAGTACTTTCACGATCACCCTACGGGCGAAATTATGTCGCGCTTTACAAACGATATAGATAATATCGACGTAATGCTTAATAACTCGCTTACCTCAATAATTTCGGGCATAATAACGCTTTTGGGAACGTTTTTCTTTATGGTAACTACCAACTGGATTTTAACGCTTGTAACCATCGTCTTTATTCCTATTTTTGCCCGTGGCGGTGTTCTAATAGGAAAACTTTCGCGCAAATACTATAAGTCACAGCAGGCGGCGTTAGGCGCAGTTAACGGCTATATTGAAGAAACTGTTACAGGTCAAAAAGTAGTAAAAGTATTTAACCACGAAGACGATTGCGTAGAAGAGTTTGGCTTGCTTAACGAGGATATGCGCAACAAACAATTTAGTGCGCAGTTCTGGGGTGGCGTAATGGGTCCGATAATGGGCAATACAAGCCAGATAAGCTATGGAATAACCGTTGGACTTGGCGGATGCTTAATGGTCGCAGGCGCACTTTCGCCCGGCTCGCTTACAGTTTTTGCAACGTATTCACGTCAATTTTCAATGCCGATAAACCAGATTTCAATGCAGGTAAGCACTATTTTTGCGGCACTTGCAGGCTCCGAGCGCGTTTTTGCCGTTATGGATATGCCCATTGAAGAAGGTATTACCTCGGGTAAAACGTTTAAGATTTCAGGTGACGTAGAGTTTAAAGACGTTTCGTTTAGCTATGACGAAGATAAGCCTGTTTTAAAGAATATCTCTCTTTATGCGCACCCAGGACAAAAAATTGCCTTTGTGGGCTCAACCGGTGCAGGAAAGACAACCATTACAAACCTTTTAACGCGCTTTTATGAGATAAATCAGGGCACCATAACTATTGACGGTGTTGACATAAAGGATATTCCAAAAAAGCATCTGCGCGAAAACATAGCTATGGTGTTGCAGGATACGCATCTTTTTACGGGAACAGTTAAAGAAAACATACGCTACGGCAGATTAGACGCAACTGACGAAGAAGTTATTGCCGCGGCAAAAACTGCAAGCGCACATTCGTTTATAATGCGCCTTGAAAACGGCTACGATACTATGTTAGAGGGTGACGGAGCTAACCTTTCGCAAGGTCAAAGGCAGCTTTTAAACATTGCACGCGCCGCGCTTTCTAAAGCGCCTATCTTAGTTTTAGACGAGGCAACAAGCTCGGTTGACACACGTACCGAAAAGCACATAGAGCACGGTATGGAACGCTTAATGAAAGACCGCACCACGTTTGTTATTGCGCACCGTCTTTCTACCGTACGCGAAGCAAATGCAATAATGGTGCTTGAGCAGGGAGAAATTATCGAGCGCGGTACTCACGAGCAATTACTTGAAATGAAAGGAAGATACTATGAGCTTTACACAGGCGTTAAAGAGCTTGACTAAAATTATTTTACCCGCTATTTTAATTTTTTCGCTTTGCGCTTGCTCGCAAAACCCAAAACCCGAGTTTAGCAGCACACCAAGCGGAACTATCGAAAGCATAAGCTTTTGCGAAACTGATGAGCAAACAAACTATTTTAAGCTTGAAATGTCTACCGGCGATTTGATTTTATTTGAAATCTATCCCGATATTGCACCTGAAACGTGCCAAAACTTTAAAAGCTTAGTTGCCCAAAAATTTTATGACGGAATTATCTTTCATCGCGTAATAGAGAATTTTATGATTCAGGCAGGTGACCCGACGGGCACAGGTAGTGGTGGCTCAAGCACAAAAATCAAGGGCGAATTTTTAATTAACGGCTTTAATAACACCTTATCCCACTCGCGCGGTGTTATTTCAATGGCAAGGCTTGGCGATCCATACTTTAACAGTGCCTCATCACAGTTTTTTATCTGCCACAACGATGCTTTTAATTTAGACGGTAGCTATGCCGCGTTTGGCAAGGTTATTGCAGGTATGAGCACGGTAGATAAAATTGCAACCGTTAAAACAAACGCCTCTGACCGCCCAACAAAAAATCAAACTATTTCTTCTATCCGCTTTATAACGATAGAATAAAAAACAAGCCTATACGAAAACTCGTATAGGCTTGTTTTTTACTTTAGTTTTGATTTTATTTTGTTTACTTCACTGCTTGGTGCGGTAAAGGTAAATACTGTTCCTTCGTCATTATACTCTTCGGATAAAATTTTGCAGTGCGAATGAATATACGCCGCAATGTCACCGCGTGCGTATGGTACTGTCAAAGTTGCCGTTGCCTGAAGGCTCTTTAATTTTTCTACTATCGCCTGCTTTAATTCTTCTATTCCCTTTCCTTCCCTTGCCGAGATGTAAACCGCATCCTTAATATCAGGAAGCTGTTCACACGCATCTATTTTATTTATAACGGTAACGGTAGGAATATTTGCCGCACCGATAGAAACTAAAACCTGCTCTACCGCTTGCATTTGCTCAAATACCTGACTTGAAGAACCATCGCAAACATGAAGAAGAATATCTGCAAAAATTGCCTCTTCAAGTGTCGAGCGGAACGCCTCAACAAGCTGATGCGGAAGCTTTTTTATAAAGCCTACCGTATCGGTTAAGCAAATGGTAAAGTTTTTATCTATCTCTGCTCTTCTGGTTAATGGGTCAAGCGTAGCAAAAAGCTTATCCTCGCAAAAAACTTCGCTACCCGAAAGAGCCTTTAAAAGCGTACTTTTGCCCGCATTTGTATATCCTACAAGCGCTATCTGCGGCAGTTGTTGCTTTTGTCTTTGCTTGCGCACAAGGCCTCTTCGTGCCGAAAGTTGTGCAAGCTGCTCTTTAAGCTCATAAATTCTTCGGTTAATGTGCCTACGGTCGGTTTCAAGCTTTTCTTCACCGGGTCCCCTTGTACCTATTCCGCCGCCCTGACGCGAAAGCGAAATACCCTCACCCTTTAAGCGAGAGAGCTTATACTGAGCCTGCGCAAGCTCTACCTGCATTTTGCCCTCTTTGGTTTGCGCACGCATAGCAAAAATATCCAAAATAAGTGCAGTTCGGTCAATAACGGGAATTCCAAGCATCTCTTCAATGCTTCGCTGCTGTGAAATGGTAAGCTCGTCGTCAAAAATCGCAAGGTCTATATTTTTTGCCTGCACTATAAGCGAAAGCTCCTCAAGCTTGCCCTTTCCAAAAATTCCCTTTGCGTTTTTTTGAACGGCCTTATAAACGGTTATTCCGCCTGCGGTATCGGTTAAGCGTTCAAGTTCTTCAAGAGATTCTTCATCGTTTCCCATAAGCATTACGCGTTCGGGCTCGTCTTGCTGGTCAGAAAACTCATCGTGCTTAATTACTTTATCGGCTTCAAAAATTTCGTCCATCCACGCCTGTTGCGGAATGTTTTCTGCCTTATGGGCATAAAGCATTTTATACCCTTGGTCACTGTCGTCCAAAACAGCACAGCTGGCATTTGTTACACCATGCGCGGTTACACCAACAGCGCACATTGCATCAAACCTTAATTTTTTAAGGCTTTCGATATCAACTGCCGAAAGCATACCGTTTCCGCCGGGATGTGTATGAATACACCTTATTGCCGAAAGTCTGCTACCACTTCTCCTTAACGAAAGCGATGCAAGGCTAGCACGATCGTCCTCACCAAGCGAAACGTAAATAACGTCTCCTGAACGCGAGATATAAACGCAGACCTCACGCGATAAAATACGCGTTATATCGCAAATTTCCTTCATAAGCTCAATAGATAAAAAATCTTCGCTTTTAAAATCGTTAAGGCTATCAAGTCTATCTTTAATATTTTGTTTAATTCCTTTTAAGTTTCCGTAAACCAAAACAAAACCTCAAAATTTTATTATTTTAAAATCTCCGACCCAGAACGGCTCAATTTTGAGCAAATTTGGGGCGTAGAGACTGTAATAAAGCAGGTCGCCTTATAAAGACAACAAGCCAAAATATGCGCGCATTCTTACAATGCTTTTGTTATTATATCACAAGTTGGCGTTTTTTAGAAATATTTATTCAGAAAATTTATTTAAAAGTGTTTTTCCTCCATTGCGTGAAATATAACAATATAAATCTTCCATCGCCTTTAAGTATAATCTTCTTGCGTGACGGCGCGAATAATTAAATTTTTCGCCGTATTCCTGCGACGAAAAACCTTTGCCGACGCAATAGTAAATAATATGCCCGCTTCTTGTTCTTTTCATATCATCAAAAGCACAAACAAGCGGGCGCAAAAACAATATCATCTGATCCTTCTTTTTTCCCATTTCGTATAAATATTCTACTATATCTTCAGTGTGACCGCTTCGCCTCCTTAAACCTGCTCCGCGACATTCGTGCGAACAGCCTACGTATCCGCTCGGTCCGCACTCTAAAACGGTTTTTTCAAACCGCTTATCTATATTGTTTATGTACTCTTGCGCTTCTATAGCATAAGCCAATAGATCTTCCACTACTTGATACCTTTCTTTCATCTCAAGTTTTCCTTTCTGCCTTCAGCCAACTTTTTTGACATAAAAAAATCTGCTTGATAAAGCAGACCCTTTTACCCCTATTATAACTGTCAAACCATAGCTAAGTCAACAGAGATGTGACATTTTTTTCCATTTTTCGCAAATTTTACCAATTTTTACCAAATTTAATTAATTAAATAACATTTACCACGTTCATTTTGCATTGCTACGTCAACAAACACGTCCTTTCCGACAACAGCGCCTTTTTCTTCTAAAAACTGTGTTACCGTTTCAAGTGCAAGCTCGGGAGTATTGTTTTCCTGACTTAAATGTGCCAAAATAACTTGCTTTAATCCTTTATCAAGCAAGTAAGCAAGCGTTTTTCCGCAAACCTCGTTTGAAAGATGTCCGTAGGCCCCTTGCACCCTGTTTTTTAAATATTGCGTATAAGGGCCGTCAATAAGCATTTGCACGTCGTGATTTGCCTCAAGCACCAAAATATCACTGTATTCGCACGCAGAAAGTACGGTTTTTGTCATATGTCCTATATCCGTTGCAATCGTCACCTTTGCACCGCGGCAAAAAAGCGAAAATCCGCACGAGCACACACTATCGTGAGGCGTTTTAAACGGATGAATATCTATATCTCCTATATAAAAGCTTTCGCCAACGGAAAAAGTTCGCGCATTTTTATTTTCGGCAATTGAATCTTTGCTAAGCAGTTTAAGCATAGTCTTTTCGTTTGCATAGACGTCAATACCGTATTTTTTAGATAACACCTTAATTCCTGCAACGTGATCACTATGCTCGTGCGTAACTAAAATAGCAGTAATTTCCTCTACCGAAACGCCTATTTCTTCAAGTCTGCATTCAATGTTTTTTGCGTTAAGCCCTGCATCTATCAATAATTTAGTTTTTTCACTTGCAAGCAGATAGCTGTTACCCTTAGAACCGCTGCCAAGCGAACAAAAAATTAACGACATAATTGCCTCTTTTAAAAAAATATACATTTATTATATATTTTTTTCGACAAAAAAGCAAGCAAAACACTTCAAATGCTTTACAGATATAATAATTTGTGTTATTATATATTGAAATTATTTTGGAGGACTTTAATCTATGAAAAGAATTGATGTTGGAATTATCGGTGCTACCGGAATGGTAGGTCAGCGTTTTATAACTCTTCTTGCCGAGCATCCTTGGTTTAACGTAGTTGCTCTTGCCGCAAGCGCACGCTCAGCAGGCAAAACGTATGCCGAAGCAGTAGGCAATCGCTGGGTAATGGACACTCCCTTGCCCGAAAAAATTGCAAATATGGTAATTTATGATGCAACTGCAGATGCCGAAAAGCTTGCTTCGCAGGTACAAATGGTGTTTTGTGCAGTTGATATGCCAAAGGACGAAATCCGCGCACTTGAAGAAAGATACGCTCGTTTAGAGGTTGCAGTTGTTTCAAATAACAGCGCACACAGAGCAACTCCTGACGTTCCTATGATTATTCCCGAGCTTAATGCCGACCACTCGGAAGTAATTACTTTCCAGAAAAAGCGTCTTGGCACAAAGCGCGGCTTTATTGCAGTTAAATCAAACTGCTCACTTCAGTCATACGTTCCCGCACTTTTCCCACTTTCCAAATTTGGTATAACAAAAGCTCTTGCTTGCACTTATCAGGCAATTTCCGGTGCAGGTAAAACCTTTGAGCGTTGGCCCGAAATGGTGGATAACCTTATCCCCTATATTGGCGGCGAAGAAGAAAAGAGCGAGAACGAACCTTTAAAGATTTGGGGTCATATCGAAAACGGAATTATCGTTCCTTCTAAAACTCCCAACATTACAACGCAGTGCTTGCGCGTCCCCGTTACAAACGGTCACACCGCCGCAGTATTTGCTTCGTTTGAAAAAAAGCCCGAAATCGAAGAGGTTTTAGATATATGGAAAAACTTTAAGGGTGATCCCCAAATTTTTAATCTTCCAAGCGCACCCAAACAGTTCCTTCATTACTTTGAAGAAAACGATCAGCCTCAGATTAAGCTTTGCCGCAACATCGAAAACGGTATGGCAGTTTCTATCGGTCGTTTAAGAGAAGATAAACAGTACGACCTTAAGTTTGTTTGCATGTCGCACAACACGCTTCGCGGTGCTGCCGGCGGCGCAGTTTTAATGGCTGAATTGCTCGTTGCACAAGGTTTTGTAGAATAATTTTTATTTGTGAGGAATAAATTATGAAAAAAGAGATTTTTCGCGGTAGTGCTCCTGCCTTAATTACCCCATTTACTAAAGACGGCGTTGATTTTGAGGCTTTTGGAAGACTTATCGACTTTCAGATAGAAAACGGTTCAAGCGCACTTGTTGTTTGCGGAACAACGGGAGAGCCTGCTACTATGACGTACGAAGAACGTGCACGCACACTTGACTTTGCTCTTGAGCGTGTAAATAAGCGCGTTCCCGTTATAGTTGGTACCGGTTCAAACGCAACAAGCATCGTTATCGACAACTGCAAAAAGGCTTATGCCGCAGGTGCAGACGCTGTTTTAGTTGTTACCCCCTATTATAATAAGTGCACGCAAACCGGTCTTATCAAGCACTTTGAGGCTGTTTGCTCGTCAACCCCCCTTCCCGTTATAGCATATAGCGTTCCTTCAAGAACGGGTGTTAATATCGAACCCAAGAGCTTTGAAACCTTAGTGGAGTTTGACACCTTTGCCGCTATTAAAGAAGCAAGCGGAAGTATGGATCAGATTACCGATATCTGTGCACGCGTTGGCGATAAAATTGCCGTTTATTCGGGCGATGACGGAATTACTATTCCACTTATGTCAATTGGCGGCAAGGGCGTTATTTCGGTTGTTGCAAACGTAGCACCAAAGTTTATGGCTGATATGTGTGATGCTTTCTTTGCAGGCGACATACAAAAAGCAGGCAAAATGCAGCGCGACGTTTATCCTTTGGTAAAGGCTATGTTCTGCGAGGTTAACCCCATTCCTGTTAAAACCGCAGCTTCGCTTATGGGTTATGGCGAATGTAATCTCCGCCTTCCTCTTTGCGATATGAGCAGTGAACACCTTGCGCTTTTAAAGAGCGAAATGAAAAAATTTGGTTTATTAGGTGAATAATATGATTAAACTTATTCTCTCCGGTTGTCTTGGAAAGATGGGCAGAGTTGTTACCGAGGTAGCATCTACCGATGAAGAGATAACCATCGTTGCGGGTGTTGATACCGCCTTTTCAGGCGAAAACCCGCACTCTTACCCCGTTTACAGTGATATTTCAAAGTGCAAAGAGGTTGCCGATGTTATTTTGGACTTTTCGCGTCCCGACGCACTTCCGCACCTTTTACGCTACGCACAGCAAACGCGCACACCTTTAGTTTTATCCTCAACAGGCTATGATGACAACGATATTCATTCTATCGAATACGCATCCGAAAACGTGCCGATTTTTCGTTCTTCCAACTATGCCCTCGGCGTCAACTTAATTAAAGAGTTCTCGCGTCAGGCATCAGCTAACCTTAACGGTACTTTTGATATAGAAATTATCGAAAAACACCACAACACAAAGGTTGATGCACCTTCGGGAACGGCAATGATGCTTGCCGAAGCAATAAACGCCGCAGCAGGCGGTGACCTTGAATATAATTACGACCGTCACAATCAACGTCAAGCACGTGCAAAACGTGAAATAGGACTTCACGCACTTCGCGGCGGAACTATTACGGGCGAGCATTCGGTTATATTTGCAGGTCCCGACGAGGTCGTTGAGCTTACACACATTGCGTATTCACGTAAAATCTTTGCTCTTGGCGCACTTCGTGCCGTAAAGTTTATTATCTCGCTTCCCTGCGGTCTTTACGATATGAACAGTCTTTTAACCCAGCAGCAGATAATAACCCACGCTTATTCTTCAGAATCTGACGTTTTAATAACCGTTTCTAACATAAAAAAATATTCGGTTATCCGTGATATATTCGTTCAGTTAAAAGAATCGGATATTATGATCGACATTATCTCGCAGCCCACACCTGTAAACGGTGCGTTCGAGCTTTCTATTTCGGTTCCGCGCGGTTTATCTGATAAGGCACATCGTATAATTGCCGATATAGAAGAGGTTGGCGATATCGAGGTTATCGAAGATATTTCAAAGGTTACCGTAGAAGGTAGCGGTATGGCACACCACGCAGGTGCTACGGGCGAGGTTATAAGTATTTTAACCGATATGAATATTCCCATTTTGCTTATTACAACAAGTGAAACAAAAATTACCTGTTGTATCCCCAGAGCTCGTGCAAAAGAAGCTTTAACTGCTTTAAAGGCTTGCTTTACAATGTAAAATAAAAAAGATGCTTTTAAAAAAGCATCTTTTTTTATTCATTTGTAAGCTCTCTTTGCATTAAAATTCTTATTGCATCTTTAGGCAACAGTTTTCCTAAAACAATATCGTTTACCGCAGAGATTATAGGAAGCTCTATATCGTATTTCCGGCTAAGCTGCATAGCCGCAGGCAGTGCGTTTATGCCCTCTACCACCATACCGACTTCTTTAATAGCTTCTTGTGCGCTATAACCTCTTCCAAGCAGAATACCTGCCTTATTATTTCTACTATGCATACTTGTGCATGTAACCACAAGATCGCCTATTCCTGCAAGACCAGAAAAGGTTGAGCTCTTACAGCCCATTTTATTTCCAAGACGCTTTATCTCGGCAACACCGCGCGTCATAATAGCCGCCTTTGCGTTATCACCATAGCCAAGCCCCTGTGAAATACCCGTTGCAAGTGCAATTATATTTTTAAGCGCGCCGCACATTTCTACGCCTAAAACGTCGTCGTTAGTATATACTCTAAACGTCTTAGAAGAAAATACCTTTTGCACTTCTTCGGCGGCAAAAGCGTCTTCGCTTGCCGAAACTATTGTGGTAGGCATATCGATTGCAACCTCTTCGGCGTGCGTAGGGCCTGATAAAACTACTATTTTGACGTTTGGAAGCTCTTCCTTTATTACATCCGAAAGCATTTTGCAGCTGTCTTTTTCTATTCCCTTTGCAACGTCAACTACTATCTGGTTGCTTATGTATGGGCTTGCCTCACGCGCAACAGAGCGCACAAAAGGCGACGGCACAGCCATAACTACTATCTCGGCATCCTTACACGCAAGAGATAAATCTTGTTCATACCTGATGCTTTCAGGAAGCACCACGTTTTTAAGTTTTGGATGAACGTTTGTTGTCTTAAGAATTTCAAGCTCTTCGGCAAGTTTAGACCACGCACACACCTCGTGCGAATTGTTGGCAAGCAATCGTGCAAGAGCAATTCCCCACGTTCCCGTTCCTAAAATTGTTATCTTTGCCATATTTCTTTCCTTAAAATTTTATTATATCTATTATATATCCTTTTTTTAATTTAATCAAGCACTATAAAATTCTGCAAAAGCCTGCGCCACTATTTTGGCGCTTTTTTTAACAATTTCTATATCGTTTTCTTCGTGCCCCATTTCTATTAAAAGGCTTGAAGTAGAAACGTGCTGATTGTACCTTGCATTTTTAAAAATTATATCGTTTGCCAAATCAGGAACAATGCCGTTAATTTTTTGCGTAAGCGAAAGTGCAAGCTCATAATTTTCTTGCCAATTAGGCTTCTGTGAATAATTTTGACCGTTTGCTACCACAAAGCAAACGTGTGAAAACTTTTCGCCCTCAAATAAAACGTCCCTATCCTGCCCGTAATAAGCGTCGCGATGCAAATCTATGTAAATATCAGCCTTTCCGATATATTGCTTTATTGTTTCATAGCTTTTTTGATATGCGTTAGAAAAGCTTTCGCTTACGTTATCGGTCGTATCGTGAATAACCGTAAACCCCTTTTCTTCAAGGGCCTGCTTTAGAGCAGTTCCTACTGCAATAACGTTATAATTTGCATCAAGCGACCTTCCTACGCTTGTTTCTTTATACTGCTTATCTCCCTTTAAATATGCCTCGTCGGTGTGCGTGTGATAAATAAGCACAGTAGGCATCTTTTTATTTGGCGCAACGTTTTCTTCTTTAGGCTTTGCCTCTATTTTTTCTATTTCGACAAGCATTTCGTCCTTTGGAACGTTTGTTAAATCAACAACTATCTCTTTTCCGCCAACTTCTTTTATTCCTAAAAAGAATTCCGTTACGCCTTTAATAAGCGAAACCACTAAATTTTCTTCTTGCACCGAAACGCTTGACTTATCCGCATCAAGCGTTATTACGCTTTGCTTTGGCAACGAAAACACTATAAGCATTATTACCGCTAAAAAACAGCACGTCCATTTTTTCAAAGCATCTCACCTCTTGTATAACTATTTTATGCTTTGCTTTTTATTTTTAGAACGCAAATTGTTTTATTTCTTCGCTTGGCGCATTATGAAGCGCAAAATTTATTCCGTCGGCTATTATCATTGAAGCGTCCGCTGCAATAGTATCTATCTCTTTAGGTGTTACGACCATTTCGGGTGCAACGCTTGAAATTTTTTGTGCGTACTCCTCAGCACTTTTATCGTCCTTCATCATATTTACTATTGCCGAATATACTAATGATGAAGCATACACAACAGTAGGCACACCGATAGCAATAACGGGAATTTGCGTAGTTTGTTCGGTAAGCGCACTGCGTTTGTTTCCTACGCCTGCGCCCGGTTCGATACCTGCATTACTTATTTGAAAGGTAGCAAACAATCTTTCGCTTGCGCGCGCCGCCAAAGCGTCAACTACAATTATTGCCTTTGCGCCTATTTTTTTTGCTATACTTGCAATTATATCCGCACTTTCTATTCCCGTTACGCCTAACACACCGGGTGCTATCGCACTGACAGAACGCAAACGTTCATCCGCCGCCTGCGGCATAAATTCAAAAACGTGCCTTGTAACAAGCACCTTATCTATAACCTTGTTGCCTATACTGTCGGGTGTAAGCTCACGGTTACCAAGACCTGCAACAAGTACAGGCGCGCTTTTATCAGGAAGCATTTTTCTTAGCTGATCGGCAATAGCAAGTGAAATATCCTTATATTTTTCTTCATCCCCGCGCAATACGGCATCACTTTCTATCGAAACGTATTTACCCTTTCTTTTACCTATCTCTTTTGCAACTTCATCGCTTTTTATTTCTACGCTTGCACACTCCAGTCCAAACAAATTAAACTCATTTTTATCTATGTCGCTTGATAAAAGCTTTTCGCACGCTTCGCGCGCTATATCGGTTTTAAACATATTATTCACCCAAAAAATTATTATTACTGTCTTAATATCCGCCTTTTAAAACACTTTTATTCAAATAAGTTCAAATATTAAAAAATTTCCTTGCCAAAAAAATAAGTGTATGGTAAAATACCATCGTTAGTTATCATTGCACGTTAGGAGGGAATTTCCATGGCAAATATAAAATCAGCTAAAAAAAGAATCAAGGTTACAAACAAAAAGCAGCTTCGTAATCGTACTGTTAAGTCAGCTTTAAAGACAAACCTCAAAAAGTTCTTTGCAGTAGTTGAAAGTGGCGACAAGGCCGCTGCAGAAGCAATGCTTCCTGCTATAACAAAGGCTGTTGATAAGGCTGCCGCTAAGGGCATTCTTCATAAGAACGCCGCAGCCCGTAAAAAGTCGCAGCTTGCCGTTACAGTTAACAAAATGGCTTAATTGCAACCTTTATGCAGTGATGCTTAAAAAGCATCACTGTTTTTTTATTTTCTTGTCACCTAACTCTTGACTTTTTTTGTCACATATTGTAAAATATTGCAGAAGAAACGGAGGTTTTCAAATGAAAGCAACAGGTATGGTCAGGGTTATTGACGATATGGGCAGATTAGTTATTCCTGCTGAAATACGCAAAAACTTAGGTCTTAAGGTGCGTGATTCCGTTGAATTTTACTCTACCGACGATGGACTTGTACTTAAAAAGTACGCTCCTGCCTGCATTTTTTGCAATAGTACCGAAGATATGATACTGTATAACGATAAATACATTTGCAAAAATTGTCGAAAAAAGTTGAACACTGACGAAGCTTAACAAATAAAAAAACTGCTGAAGTTAATCAGCAGTTTTTTTATGCGCTTTTTTTCATTTGAAATTTGCTTGTTCCCATTTGTCTTTGTCTATAATAATAAACTCTCTTTTCTCTTGCCTGCTGCTCCCTATGCTTCTTTCTCTTTTTTGCTTCCAAAATTTTATCTATAGCAATGCAGGCAAACAACCAAAGCATAAAAACAATTAAAGTTCCCATTTTTTGCACCTCCGATTTATTTTACACTTAAAGTATAAAATATTTAGTGTACATTAAACAGGACTTTAAAAAAGTTTTTAATATTTTTCCGAAATTTCTTTTATCAGTTCTTTTAACTCATCTATCGCACTTTGAGGCGATAGAATTTTTACTTTTTCACCAAACTGCATAAGCCACGCTAAAAAGGCGCGGCTTTTAGCTACCTCAACGTTAATTATAAACTTTTCACCTTTAGGCGTAATTATAAGATCGCTTCCAAATCGGTCAATCATTACGCCAACAAGTGAATTATCACATTCAAGTGAAACGCGCGTAAGTTCACCGCCAAACATTCCAAACATTTTTTTAGAATATTGGGCAGTGTTAAAGCGCTTAAATTCGTCTACTCCCTCGCGTTTTTTATCAACGATGCTTATCTGCGTCATTTTATCAACGCGATAATGCTTTTTTTGATTTGCATAAGCATCAAACGCAACAAGATAATAGTTTTCGTCATCCCACAAAAGCGCAAGTGGGCTTGCAACATATATTTCGCCTTTCTTTCTGTAAACGCGTTCCTTTTTTGTATTCCACTCAAAGTACCTAAACGTTATCTGACGATTAGAATTTATTGCCTGATGAATTATATCAACACTTGAAAAAACGCTTTCGTTCATCGTTTTTATTCTTTCGCGTATAACTACCGAATGTCTAAGCTGTTGCTGGGTATATTTGCTTGAAAACGCCTCAAGCTTTTTAATAAGCTGCTCACTCTTTTTTTGAGTTAAAAATTTTGAAGCCTGAACCGCATCTATCAAAAGTTTAAGCTCGGCAACCTCAAAATCACGGTTTGCAATGTAATATCCCTTCTTGCTTACAAATTTAATATCAAGCCCATAACCTTCAAGCACGTGGATATCGTCGTAGATACTCTTTCGCTCGGCTTTAATTCCTTTAAGCGATAAAAGGCGTATAATTTCTTCCATACTTATCGGATTATTCTCGTCCGAATTCTGCCTTAAAATATCCATAAGATAAACTATCTTTAATTTTTGCTCGCTACGTGCCACAAAATCACCTCAAATAAATTATACAATAGCCTATCGCCTTTTTCAAGTGTTTTCCTTGACAATATATTTTTACGCATTTATAATTTATGTATATACTTTATTTAAAGGAAATATATGAACAACGTAGAAATTTTAGCCCCCGCAGGTGCACGCGAACAACTTATTGCCGCAGTCAGAAGCGGTGCAAATGCAGTTTATTTAGGCTGCGGTTCGTTTAACGCGCGCAGAAATGCCGAAAATTTTAATATTGACGATCTGCCCGAGGTTGTTGCCTATTGCCACGCGCGCTCGGTTAAGGTTCACGTTACGTTTAATACCCTTGTCCGCGACGATGAATTGGATAGAGCAAAACAAGAAATCAAGCTAATTGCCGCAAGCGGTGTTGACGCTATAATCGTTCAGGATTTAGGTATTGCATCATTGATAAAAAGCTGTGCGCCCGGTTTAAAAATGCACGCTTCTACCCAATTATCCGTGCACAACGTAAGCGGATGCAAGATGCTGGAAGAACTTGGCTTTTCTCGCGTTGTTTTAGCGCGTGAGCTTTCATTTAACGAAATTGAAACCATCTGCAAAAGCACGTCTTTAGAGGTTGAGGTTTTTATTCACGGTGCCCTTTGCATTTCTTTATCCGGTGGCTGCTATCTTTCCTCAGTGCTTGGTCAGCGTAGCGGCAACCGCGGCTTGTGCGCACAGCCCTGCCGCCTTGACTTTAAATTAAAAGACAAAAGCTATGCGCTTTCGCTTAAAGATTTATCGCACATAAAATATATCCGCAAGCTTGCGCGTGTCGGCGTTTGCTCGTTTAAAATTGAAGGCAGAATGAAGCGCCCCGAATACGTTGCCTGTGCAACAAGTGCTTGCAAAAAGGCGCTTGCGGGCGAAAAATACGACGAAGAAACACTTAAAAAAGCATTTTCGCGCTCGGGCTTTACCGATGGATACTTTTCGGGCAACAACAAAATGTTTGGTTACCGCAAAAAAGAAGACGTAGAAAATATGCTTGAGGTTATTAAGCCGCTCTCCGCCCTTTACGCCAAAGAAAAGGGACTTGTACCCGTCGATATGCACTTTACCGCATCATTGCTTGGCACGGGCGAGTTAACCGTTATTTGTGGCAACAAAAGCGTTAAATCAACAACTGCGCTTTGTCAAGTTGCCCAAGCAAGAGCAACTAGCACAGAAGACGTAAAAAAGCAGCTTTCCAAGCTTGGCGAAACGCCGTATTTTGTCAACAATATTTCTATCAATTTAGAAGACAATATATTTATTCCCCTTTCCGAGCTTAACCGTATGCGCAGGGAAGCTATCGACGCTCTTACGCTTGAGCGTTCGCAAATTACACCGCACGAGTTTTTTGATACCGAAATAAAAAAATACTCTGCCATCCATAACAAAAATGAACTTCGCGTCCGCTTAACAAAAAAGGAACAGCTTGAGTTTGTAGACAGTGATATTTTATGCTTTCTTCCGCCCGACGAAATTGACGCTTTTAAGCCTAATATCGCTGTAGAAATTCCTTCGATAGTCTTTACCGACGACGAAGAAAAACTGCTTAACAAATTAAAATCACTTAAAACACTTGGAATTAAAAAAGCACTTTGCAATAATATCGGTGCTATTTATCTTGCACGCGCGGCAGATTTAGAAGCTCTCGGCGGTTGGGGACTTAACGTTTTAAACTCGCTCTCCGCGCACGTTTTAGAAGAGCTTGGCTTAAGCGATATTACCGTCTCGTTTGAAATTAATGCCCGCAATTTAACATCATTTTCTTCAACAATAAACTTGGGCGCAATTTGCTACGGATATCTTCCACTTATGCGTATGCGCGCCTGCCCGCTTGAGAGAAATTGCAAAAACTGCACGGGCATTAATACACTGACCGACCGAATGAACAAAAACTTTACGCTTGTTTGCCAAAATAAAAAGAACAACGTTTTGCATAACGGAGTTCCGCTTTACGTTGGCGATAAAAAGTTTAACAGTGATTTTTCACTTTTATATTTTAATTTAGAAACCGGCAAACAAATTTTGGATATTATCTACCGCTACAAAAACGGGCTTCCTTTAGAAACCGAGGCAACCGGCGGACTATATTTTAAAACCCTGAGGTAAAAAAATGAAACCAGAATTACTTGCGC
>JAZSMS010000149.1:0-7944 GCA_045536015.1 Clostridia bacterium | reverse complement strand
AAAGAACTTACGGTAGCCCAGGCTTGCGATTATTTATCCGAAGTAGGTCTTTGTGCCCGCGATTACGTTAACCGTGAAGTTAACGCATCGCTCTCGGGCGGTGAGCTTAAAAGAATAGAAATTGCAATGATAATTGCGCGCGGCACTAAATTTTCTGTTTTTGACGAGCCTGAAGCAGGAATTGACTTATGGTCGTTTTCTAACTTGATTCAGGTTTTTGAAAATATGCATAAAAAAATTAACGGAACAATATTAATTATTTCACATCAGGAACGTATATTGGACATCGCAGACAAAATTTTGGTTATTGCTGACGGACGTGTTGCTGATTTTGGTGTTAAAAATCAAATTTTACCCGAACTTTTATCGGGAAGACAAATTGCTTGCAAAACTTTGATAGACAAGCTTTAAGAGGTATAAGATGAATCAGATACAAAAAGACCTTCTTGCACAAATTGCGGGAATTCATAAAATACCGCAGGGTGCTTATAATATTCGAGTAGATGGCGAAGGCGCGGCGAGAAATACTACCGAAAATATTGATATTGTTACAAAAACTGATAAGCCGGGCATTGATATAATCGTTAAGCCAAACACAAAAAATGAAAGCATACATATTCCCGTAATCATTGGTCAGACGGGAATAAAAGACCTTGTTTATAACGACTTTTTTATTGGCGAAAACTGTGATATTACTATCGTTGCGGGATGCGGAATTCACAATTCGGGTGATAAAGAAAGCCGTCACGACGGTATTCACACTTTCCATATCGGAAAAAATGCGCGTGTTAGATATATAGAAAAACACTATGGCGAAGGTGACGGAAACGGCGAAAACGTTATGAATCCTACTACTATGGTTTACGTTGAAGAAGACGGCTTCATGGAAATGGAAAGCGTGCAGATTAAAGGAATTGATTCTACAAAACGCGATACAAAGGCCATTTTGGCAGATAACGCTTCGTTTATTGTTAAAGAAAAAATTATGTCGCACGGCAAGCAAACCGTTGAAACTGATTTTTCTATCGAATTAAATGGCGAAAATTCTTCAACCCACGTTGTTTCGCGTTCGGTTGCAAAGGACGAATCTTTCCAAATTTTCCGATCTAATATTGTTGGAAACAATAAATGCAGCGGTCATACAGAGTGCGACGCTATTATTATGGATAATGCTTCCGTTAAGGCTATTCCTGAAATTACTGCGGCAAACGTGGATGCTTCTCTTATTCACGAGGCGGCAATAGGCAAGATAGCAGGTGAGCAGATTATAAAGCTTATGACGCTTGGCTTAACCGAAAAAGAAGCTGAAGAACAAATAATTAGCGGTTTCTTAAAATAAAAAAAGCACCTTATCAGGTGCTTTTTTTTATTTTTTAATTTTTTTTGATTTTCATTAAATTTTTCTTAAAATGAAGTTTATAAATTAAAAACTTGCAAAAATGCAAGGCAAAATTCATAAAAAGAATTAAAATTGAAATTTTTGTTGTTTTTAAAATCAAAAAAATCCAAAAAAACCGTAAAAATATTTGACATACTATATGTTTAGGGTGTATAATAGCAAAAAATAAAAATAAGAGGTGTTTAGTAATGAGTTTTAAAAATCAGTATCTTACAGAGCTTATGGATACCGTTATTGCACGTAACCCTAACGAGCCCGAATTCCATCAGGCAGTTAAGGAAGTGCTTGAGTCCATCGAGCCTGTTGTAGAAAAGCGTCCTATCTACATCGAAAGCGGTGTTTTAGCACGTATGGTAGAGCCTGAAAGACAGGTTTTCTTCCGCGTTCCTTGGGTTGATGATAACGGTAAGGTTCAGGTAAACCGTGGCTTCCGTGTTCAGTTTAACTCGGCAATAGGTCCTTACAAGGGAGGTCTTAGATTCCACCCTTCGGTAAATCCTTCTATCATCAAATTCCTTGGCTTTGAGCAGACCTTTAAAAATAGTCTTACCTCGCTTCCTATGGGCGGCGCAAAGGGTGGTTCTGACTTTGACCCCAGAGGCAGAAGTGACGGCGAAATTATGCGTTTCTGCCAGTCGTTTATGACAGAGCTTTTCCGTCATATCGGTCCTAACCTTGACGTTCCTGCAGGTGATATCGGTGTTGGCGCAAGAGAGGTTGGTTATCTCTTTGGTCAGTATAAACGCCTTGCAAACGAGTTTACCGGCGTTTTAACAGGTAAAGGCTTTGCATACGGCGGTTCGCTTATCCGTCCCGAAGCTACCGGCTTTGGTGCAACCTATTATGCAGTAGAAATGCTTAAGAGCTTTGGCGAAGATATCAAGGGCAAGACCTTTGCTATTTCGGGCTTTGGTAACGTTGCATGGGGTGCAGTTTCAAAGATTACCGAGCTTGGCGGTAAAGTATTAACGATTTCGGGTCCTGACGGATACGTTTATGACGAAGATGGTATTTCGACCCCCGAAAAGATTGCATATATGCTTGAAATGCGTGCTTCGGGTAGAGATAAGGTTCAAGATTATGCAGATAAGTTTGGTGCTAAATTCTTTGCAGGCAAAAAGCCTTGGGAAGTTAAGGTTGATGTTGCAATGCCTTGCGCAACTCAGAACGAAGTTAAGATTGAAGACGCAAAGAATATCGTTGCAAACGGAACCAAGTATTATATCGAGGTTGCAAATATGCCCACAACGGCTGATGCTATCGAGTTCTTTAAGGCTAACAAGGTTGCAGTTGCTCCTTCAAAGGCAGTTAACGCAGGTGGCGTAGCAGTTTCGGGCTTAGAGATGAGCCAGAACTCAATGCGTTATTCTTGGTCGGCTGAAGAAGTTGATGCAAAACTTAAGGATATTATGAAGAACATCTTCAAAAATTCTTACGATGCTGCTAAAGAATACGGCATGGACGGCGACCTTATCGCAGGTGCTAACATCGCAGGCTTTATTAAGGTTGCAGATGCTATGCTTGCACAAGGTGTAGTTTGATAAAAAAATTAAGCACTGCGAAAGCAGTGCTTTTTTACTATCATTTTGCATAAAAATAACCGCAAAAGCGGTTATTTTTTTATGTCTTCAATTAAATCACTTCGGTTAAACATTGCAACAAGGTCGTCTGCGGCATAAGCCATTTTGGGCGAAACGGGGATTTCAAGCTCCATAGGCAACTGTTGAAGTCCGCGTGAGCGTGTGTAATAAAATACGATAGCATCCTGACCGTGAAGCTCTTTGCGTTCAACACGGTGATAGGTAATACCGTTAGAGCCAAAGAAATATACCTTTCCGCAATACCAAATGCCTGCGCGCGAAAATATAATTTCCTTTGCATCGCCTAAAATTGCAGTACGGATTCTAAGCAAAAGATACTGCGAATACGGCAGACAAAGCAGACTTACAAAAAATACAAGTCCCGATGCAACAAAAAATACCACGCCAAGATAATGTGCGACCTCGTTTTTAATCATAAACAAACCAACGATAAAAAGAGCTACTGAAACTATTAAAACTTCAAAAAATTTTGTTTTTTTCTTATAGCGCACTTGTTTGCGATAAAATTTGTAAATAGTATTTGGTTTATACTTCCATATTGCGTATAGCTTCTCGTTTATCTGGTCGGCAACGTTTTGCTTTAAGGCGCCTATCAGGCAGAACGTAAGACCGATAAAAAATGATATAACGGCGCAAACAAGTAAAGTGTACATTGTTTGTGTGGCAGTTTGCATTTCAAGTAAAAAGCCAACGGTAGCAAACGAAGCAAGTGTAAATAAAAGCAAGATTATACCTGTAAATTTCCAAAAATCAACGTGATGTTGATATACGGTGCGCAAGCGCTGTTTTTTATTCTTCGCCATTAAAAAATTCCTTCATATCAATTAAAAATGCGTCAACCTCCGAAATCTTATCTTCGGGGATTTCAATAAAAAGATTTCTTTCTTTCTTTTTGTTTAAAACGGTAAGATAAAGCGTGTTTTCTTCTCTTTTGCAAGAGGTAATTCCGTTTGTAGTTCCGTTAAAAATGCTTATCTTATTATTGTAGAGCATACCAAGATGAGCAAGAATAAAAGAACTTGTGTTGGCCGCGTCAAAACGCTTAAGAGCGCATAATTGCCAGCCTAAAGATTCAAAAGCAAGCGCAAGCGCAAGCAGTAGAGAATAGGTGTACTCAACGCGTTGAAAAATAAGCAAAATGCCAAAAATAAGTCCTGCTATTCCAGAAACTATAAACGGAAATTTGCGTTTTTTGGGCGAATAAGTGCCCCATGAAACTATTTTTGTGTTATTTAAAAAGTCTATGCGTGAGATATAAAATTTTGCAACCGATAAAAAGAGATATGCAAGTAAAAACGTAAAGAAAGCAATTAAAATTATAAAATAAATAGCTTCTTTTGGTGTATTAGAGCCTAAAATTGCGGCTACTATGGCGCAAAGTGCGCCGCTTAAAATAAATAAAACGTTCATTATAACTTAAAGCCACAAGCAAGTAAAAAGCGTTTAAGACCTTCTTGCCCAGTAGCATCCTCCTTATAAACTCCGGCATCGCGCAAAACGTCTTCGCAAACAGTGCCAACTTTTAAATAAATGTATTCAAGTGCTGCTGCTTTATCTTTAGGTACAATATCGTTTTTAAAGCCTTCAAACCAGTCGAAATGAATGTTATCGCTTTCAAGCGATTGGTTATCAATCCACTTTTGTGCAATTTCATCAAGTTCGGCCTTTAATCTTCCGGGAAGAATAAATAAGCCCATAACTTCAATTAAACCGATGTTTTCCCGTTTAATATGGTGCTTGTCGGGATGCGGATGATAAATTCCAAGCGGAAACTCTTCCGAAGTTAAATTATTGCGAAGCACTACGTCAAGCTCGTATTCGCCGCTTGATGCGAAGCGCGCAATAGGCGTAATCGTATTGTGTTCTTCACCGTCAGAGAAAGGAACAATGTTGCACTCGCTATCCGAGTGATTTTTCCAAACATTGTAAATGTGCTCGCCAAGGTTTGTAAGTGCTTCTCTATTTTTTGAAGTTAAGCGTATGGTAGGCATGGGCCAATTTATTACTCTTGTAAAAACGTTTGCGTCGCCACAGTCAAAAGTATATTTAACACTTGCGTTATCCATAGGCATAACGTGTTTACCGCCTTGAAAATGTTCGTGTGCTAAAATTGAACCGCCAACGATGGGTAACTGTGTATTAGAACCGATAAAATAGTGGGGAAACTGATCTAAAAAGTCAAAAAAACGGATAAATTTATTTCTATCCATTGTCATTGGCGAATGATTTTTTTGAAAAACTATGCAATGTTCGTTGTAATAAACGTAGGGGCTGTACTGAAAATACCATTTATCGCCGCCAAGGGTTATCGGAATAACGCGCAGAGTTTCGTGCGAGGGATAACCTAATCTGCCGGGATAGCCGATATTTTCTATGCAAAGCATACACTTTGGATAATTGGTTTGCGGCATGCGGCGCTGACGCTCAAGCTCAACGGGATCCTTTTCGGGCTTTGTAAGGTTGATTGTAATTTCAAATTCGCCGTAATCAGAAGTATAGGGATATTTTATATTCTTTGCAATATCAAAGGTTCTTATATAGTTGCTGTCACAACAGAGCGCATAAAACCAATCGGTTGCTTCTTTGGCAGAAATTTTAAGACGCTTTTCAAATTCTTCTTCTGCCTGCGATTGCATCATAAGCATACAAGCGCAAATTTTTGTATCAAACATATCGCGGAAGGTTTTTGTATTCATTTCAAGCAAACCCATTTCGTTTGCAATATCTGTCATTTCTTCCAAAACGGAAATAATACTATCAGGAACGTCAACCTCTCCTTCCCAAACGTTAAAGGTATCAAAAATACTCATAAGCTTGTTACGGACAAGATATTTATCAGAAGCAAAGCACAGACCTTTTTTTACCGCAAACTGCGCACAAATTTCGATCAATTGTTCTATCTGCATGGTATTTCTCCTAAATAAAGTATATAATATATAATAAAATAAATGAGTTTATTTGTCAACATAATGAAATACTTGAAATATGTATAAAAGTATGCTAAACTTATAAAAAATACATTTGGAGAAAATAATGGGATTTATTAAAGATATAAAAAATACCGGTGCACTTAAACATTTGTATGCATCGAATGCAAAAAATCAAGTTGAAAGATATAAAAAGATTTATGAAGGCTTTGAAGAAAATTTTGGTCCTGCTGACGTAAGGTTTTTTTCTGCCCCGGGAAGAGCTGAGATTATAGGAAATCATACTGATTATAATAATGGCTGCGTTATTGCGGCAGGAATAAATCTTGATGCTGTTGCGGCAGTAAAAAAGAGAGATGATTTAAAGGTTGTTTTTGTTTCGGAAGGGTTTGAAAAAATAGAACTTGATTTATCGGACCTTTCGATGAAAGCGGCAGAGCGCGGTACAACAAAAGCGTTGATAAGAGGCATTGCATCGCATTTAAAAGAAGATTTAGAAAAAAATATAGGTGGCTTTGAGGCTTACGTTCAAAGTGATGTTTTTACGGGCAGCGGTCTTTCTTCTTCTGCGGCAATAGAGGTTCTCATTTTTACAATTTTTAATTATTTGTTTAATAACGGAGAACTTGATACGTTAGAAGCCGCAAAAACAAGTCAATGGGCAGAAAACAATTATTTTGGTAAGACCTGCGGTCCTATGGACCAAATTGCCTGTGCTCTTGGTGGAATTGTTTTTATTGATTTTGCCGATAATAAAAATCCGCAAATACAGCCAATAGACCTTAATTTTAACAAAAAAGGTTATTCTCTTATTGTTACCGACGTTCATGCTGATCATCCTGATTTATCGCACGAATACGCTTCAATTTGCACAGAGATGCAACAAGTTGCCGCATTTTTAGGAAAAGAAACGCTTAGTCAGGTAAAAGAGAGTCTTTTTTATAATTCTTTATCTGCGCTTAGGGAAAACGTTTCAGACCGCGCTATTATGCGCTCAATGCACTTTTTTGATGAGTGTAAGCGTTCACAGGATGCTGCACGTGCTTTAAAGGGCGAAAATATCAAAGAGTTTTTAAGATTAGTCAATGCCTCGGGCGAAAGCAGTATAAATCTGCTTCAAAATACATTTGTTCCGGGGAGTGTTTCTCAGCCTATGACGCTTGCTATTATGCTTAGTAAAAAGCTTTTAGGCGCTGACGGTGCCGTACGCGTTCATGGTGGTGGCTTTGGTGGAACAATTTTAGCGTTTGTTCCAAAAAATAAAGCTGAAGAATATATCTACGGTATGGAAAAATGCTTTGGTGAAGGAAGCTGCAGAATGCTTTCAATCAGAACTATTCCTATAAAAGAGGTAAATTTTGATGAAGGATAAGCTTATAAATATAACAATTTCCGTTGCTTGTGCAATAATCGTTTTAATATTACTTGTAAGCTTTGTTGATATTGATATCTTTTCGCATTCGCCGTACGATAGCTATACACGTCAGGCTCTTGCGTGGATTGATGGAAAAAACTATCTTGATGTTGATCCAAATTCGGTTGCATACCTTGAACTTGCCGAATTTGAAGAAAAGCTATTTGTTTCGTTTCCGCCGGTTCCCTCAATTATAGAATTTGTACTGGTTTTATTTTTTGGCTCTAAAACTCCGGACAGATTTTTGCTTTTTGTATATGCAATTATTTCGGTTGTGGCACTTACGTTTTTATTTTTACGTAAGCACAAGTTTTTTGTTGCTGCGCTTTATGCGTTGTTTGCAACGGTAGCAACTAATATTCTTGCTGGAATAGCGTTTGGTGGTGTGTGGCATGAGGCACAGCTTTTATCGTTTGCGCTTTGCTCGTGTGCGGTTGCGCTTATTCATTCTAAAAACGCAATTCTAAAGGGGTGCTCACTATTTTTGGCGGCTTTAGCGGTAGGCTGCAGACCGTTTACGGTTATTTTTATTCCGTTTTTGCTAAAAGAATTATTTATTCAGCTTGATGCTGAAAACTTAAAGGGAAAAATTATTAAAATTTG
>JAZSMS010000098.1:0-21536 GCA_045536015.1 Clostridia bacterium | reverse complement strand
ACTCGTTTTGTGCCATGCCGTTTGCAAGCACGGCAACCATATCGTTTGTCGAAGTATCACCATCAATGCTTATCATGTTAAAGGTGCTTGCAATATCGGTAGAAAGTGCCTTTTGCAGCATCGCAGGCGAAATGGAAACGTCAGTAGTAATAAACACAAGCATTGTTGCCATATTGGGATGGATCATACCGCTTCCCTTAGCAATGCCGCCCATACGGCAGGTTTTTCCGCCAAGGGTAAATTCAACTGCAACCTCTTTTTTTATTGTATCGGTTGTCATTATTCCCTCTGCTGCGCTTTCGCCGCCTTCAACCGAAAGCCCTTCTACAAGTGAAGGAATACCATCTTTAATAGGAGTAATATCAAGCGGCTGACCGATTACGCCGGTAGAAGCAACTACAACATCGGTAGCACTTATTTTAAGCTCGTTTGCTAAAAGCTCGCACATTTCTGTTGCAATCTCTTTTCCGTTTGCGTTGCAGGTATTAGCGTTACCGCTATTGCAGATAACTGCCTGCGCATAGCCGTCGGAAATATTATTTTTTGTAACCATTAAAGGTGCGCCCTTAACCAAGTTGGTTGTGTAGGTTGCCGCACAGGGCGCTTTAACCTCGCTATAAATAAGCGAAAGATCCTTTTTAGTTTTATTTTTGCGTATTCCGCAATGAATACCGTTTGCCAAAAAGCCCTTTGCGGCACAAACACCGCCAGAAATTGTTTTCATTTTATTCCTCCGATAAATTAAGCCCTGCCGTTTCGCAACAGCCAAGCAGAATATTCATATTTTGTATTGCCGCGCCCGATGCACCCTTGCCAAGATTATCAAAGCGTGCAACAAGCGTTATTCTTTCGTCATTGCCAAACACACTTATCTGCATATCGTCAAAGCCCGAAAACGCACTTGCCGATAAAAAGCCGTTCTCGTCAGCGTTATCGCAAAAGCGAACAAGCTTGCCGGTGTAGTAGTTTTTATAAACTTCTTTAATTTGCTCTATGCTTGCATTAGCCTGACCGCAAGTAAGTTGAACAACAACCTCCATACCCGAATAGTAGGAAGAAACTATCGGGCAAAAAACGGGCATCTGTTCAAGTCCGCAATACTTTGCCATTTCCGGAAGATGCTTATGCGCCTGCGTTAAGCCGTATGTTCTTGGTGCTGAAAGCGCTTGCTTATTCTCTTCATTTTCGTACTCGGCAATCATTTTCTTGCCGCCGCCGGAATATCCGGTTATCGAATAGCACGTTAAAAATGCGTCTTTAGCAATAATTCCTGCCGAAACTAAAGGTGCGACAAGGGCAACAAAGCCGCTTGCGTGACAGCCGGGGTTTGCAATACGCTTGCTTGACGCAATTTTATCTTTTCTTGCACCGATCTCTGCAAAGCCGTATTCCCAGCCCTCGCTTACGCGGTGCGCGGTAGAAGTATCGATTACTGCGGTATGATCGTTTTCAATAAGCTCTACCGCCTCACGTGCGGCAGCATCTGGCAAGCATAAAAATACTATGTCCGCCTCGTTTAACATCTGCTTGCGCGCTAAAGTATCCTTTCGCGTTTCTTCCGAAAGCGAAAGCAAAATAATATCTTCTCTTTTTTTAAGTCTGTCGGCAATTCTAAGTCCCGTTGTTCCTGCACTGCCGTCAATAAAAACCTTTTTCATTTTTAAGTCCCTTTATTTAATGAATAAATATGCAAAAATTATATTGCATATATAATATTTTGTCAACTAAAAAAAGTAAAAACGCATAATTAACGTATAATTATGCGTTTTTTTATTTATATTAGCGCTTTTTTGTATAAAAATACTATTTTTTTATTTCGCTTACGATTTCAAGCGAAGCGATTACGGGGTTTTTTAACATTTCATCAAACTTAAACAAGAGCGTATTTTTGTCGTGACTGTCGCTTGATAAAATAAACCTTGCGCCGTTTTTAGATAAATATTCCATCATTTCGTTGCTTGGGTAAGGAGTGTTCCTGTACCCGCGCGAAATTGCGCCCGTGTTTATTTCAAACAGTACATTTTGCTTTAATAATTTATCTGCCGCGCTTTTCCACGCAGCAACGTATCTTGGGTTGGCACTATCAAAAAGCACGTTATCCTGATTAAACTTTGAAATTAAATCAAAATGACCGATAATATCCGCACCCGTTTTTTCTTTAAGGTTGCCAACAAGCTCAAAATACTTTTCGCAGATCGACATAATATCGCCGCCAAAATATTTGTTTGCCGCATCAATAATCATCTGCGGCTTATCATCTACCGCAAAAAATTCGTCCTGTACCTTTATATAATGTACTGAGCCGATTATATAATCAAACTTTTCCGTAGGTCTTTCAGAATAATAATCCTGCTCAATACCGCAAAGCACGGTAATTTTATCGCTATATTTTTTTGAAAGCGAATAAACCTGCTTTGTATATTCGCCTTGCTCTTTCATATTTCGACAAACCTCGATATCAAACCACGTATAGCTATGGTCAGAAAAGCCAAGCACGTCTATTTGTTTATCTATCGCGCTTAAAATTATCTCCTCGGGTGCGTGCTTTCCGTCAGAAAAGCAAGAATGAACGTGATAGTCCGCTTTCATCAGGTCATTTTCTCCTGCTTAACTTTTTTATCAATTACGTGGCGCGAGGCAAGCTCAGTGTGAATATCCTCTAAAGATATGCCCATTTCTATCATAAGCACCATAACGTGATACGCTAAATCGGCAATTTCGTAAATTGCTTCCTTTTTATCGTTTGCCTTAGAAGCAATAATAACCTCGGTCGACTCCTCGCCAACCTTTTTTAATATCTTATCAATGCCCTTTTCAAACAGATAAGTTGTGTACGAGCCCTCTTTTTTGTCTGTTTTTCTACCCTCAATAAGCTTATAAAGTGCCTCAAGCGAAAATTCGTGTCTGTTTTCGCTTTCAAAAACCTCATCGTTAAAGCACGATTTTGTTCCCTTATGGCAGGCAGGACCATCGGGCTCAACCATAACAACAAGAGCGTCGCCGTCACAATCGGCAGTTATCGAAACTATGTGCTGATAATTTCCGCTTGTTTCGCCCTTAAGCCAAAGCTCTTGTCTTGACCTGCTCCAGAAGCACGTTAATTCCTTTTCCATTGAAATTTTAAGGCTTTCTTCATTCATATACGCAAGCGTTAAAACCTTTTTGCTTACCGCGTCAACAACTATTGCAGGAATAAGTCCCTTTTCGTCAAACTTTAATTTTTTAATATCAAGCATTTTTATTTCTCCTTAAATTCGTGTAGGAATATTATTTTTTAACATTTCGCGCTTTAAGTCGCAAATTTTTACTTCGCCAAAATGGAAAACCGAAGCCGCAAGGCCTGCATCAATTTGGGGAAGTGTTTTGAATAGGTCGATAAAATCCTTTATCGAGCCTGCACCGCCCGAGGCTATAACGGGAACCGAAACGGCATTAAGCACTAAATCTAACAGCT
This sequence comes from Clostridia bacterium, assembly GCA_045536015.1. Lineage (GTDB taxonomy): Bacteria > Bacillota > Clostridia > Christensenellales > QALW01 > JAZSMS01. Next base: position 18,082 of record JAZSMS010000098.1, on the reverse strand, counting down.
CTATATCAAAGCCCTGCTTTACCCCGTCGGTATCTATTGAATTAACCACTATCTCGCCCGCACCCGATAAAACACCGCGCTTTATCCAATCAATAGCATCAATGCCCGTGTTATCTCGTCCGCCGCGCGCAAAAACGCAAAATCTTCCGTCAACGCGCTTAACGTCAACCGACAAAACAACGCATTGGTCACCATATAACCTTGCCGCGCGCTTTATAAGCTCGGGATCCTTTATTGCGCCCGAATTAACGCTAACCTTATCTGCACCACTTTTTAAAACGCGGTCAAAATCTTCTAACGTATTTATTCCGCCGCCAACGGTAAGTGGAATAAACACGTTTTCGGCAGTTTGCTTTAAAACGTCGGTAAAAAGCTTTCGACCCTCTGCCGAAGCAGTAATATCATAAAACACAAGCTCGTCAGCGCCCGAGGCCGAATAGAACTTTGCAAGCTCTACGGGCGAGGAAACCTCGCGCAGACCTTCAAAATTAACACCCTTAACAACGCGTCCATCTTTAACGTCAAGGCAAGGAATAATTCTTTTTGTTATCATTTTGCCACCTCGATTGCCTTATCAAGCTCTATCGCACCGATATAGTACGCCTTGCCTACTATTGCGCCGTAAATGTTTTGCTTTGCAAGCGCTTTAATATCCTCTATTGTCGAAACGCCGCCCGAGGCAATTATGTTTATCGAAAGCTTTTGCGAAAGCTGGGCATATAATTCTCTGTTTGTGCCCTTCATCGCGCCGTCCTTTGAAATATCGGTGCAGATTATAGTTTTAACGCCCTTATCCTGCATCTTTGTGCAGAAGTCAAGCGTAGTTTCCTTTGTTTTTTCTGTCCAGCCCTTTATTGCAACAAAACCATCGAGCACGTCTATTCCTACGGCAATTTTTTCGCCGTACTTTGATATTGCCGCATCTAAAAACTCCTGATCTAAAACTGCCGCGGTGCCTAAAATTACGCGGTCAATGCCGTGCGATAAATACTTTTCTACCGTTTGCATATTGCGAATTCCGCCGCCGACCTCGCAAAACAAATTTGCCTGCTGTTTAATTTTGCAAATAAGCTCTAAATTAGGCGTGGTGCCGTCCTTTGCGCCCTCTAAATCAACAATATGAATCTGTTTTGCGCCCTTTGCAGCAAAATCGAGAGCAATTTCAACAGGGTTATCGCTATAAACGGTCTTTTGCGCATAATCGCCCTTAAAAAGACGGACAGCCTGACCTTCAAACAAATCTATTGCAGGAAATATAAGCATATTAAACCTCTTTCATTTCACAAAAAGCCTTTAAAATTTTAAGTCCGACCTCGCCGCTTTTTTCGGGGTGGAATTGGCAACCAAGCACGTTTTTATTTGCTACCGCCGCAGTCAAATCTGCGCCGTACTCTGCCAGAGCAATAACTGAATCATCACAGTTTTGTGCCGAATACGAATGCACAAAATAAACGCAGTCACCCTCTTCAACGTACTTAAAAAGCGGATGCTTGTTTTTGCTAAATTTAAGCGCGTTCCAGCCCATGTGCGGAACCTTTAAGTTGTTGGGTATTATATCGTCAATAGGCTTAACCTCGCCCGAGATTAACGATAATCCATCAAAAACGCCATATTCAAAGTTTTTATCAAACAAAAGCTGCATACCAAGGCAAATACCCATAATAAGCTTGCCTTTTTTTGCCTGCTCGACAACCACCTTATCAAGCCCTGACTCTCTTAATTTTGCTATTGCATCTTCAAACGCGCCAACGCCGGGCAGAATTATCTTTTCTGCCGCATCAATCTGCGCTTTATCAGAGGTAACGATAACCTCCTGCCCTATTGCTTTAAACGAGCAGGTAAGTGAAAACAGGTTACCTACGCCGTAATCAATTATTGCTATCATTAAAGAACTCCTTTAGTTGAAGGAATTTCGTTTGCAAATTCCTTATCTATGGCTACAGCTTGCCTTAATGCTCTGCCGCAAGCTTTAAATATGCCTTCTATTATATGATGTGTGTTTTTGCCCGCAAGCTTGCGCACGTGCAAAGAGCTTTCGCTTTTTCTGGCAAAGCCAAACCAGAATTCTTCGCAAAGCTCGCTATCAAAATCGCCAACCTTTTGAGTAGGCATTTCGGCATCAAAGCCTAAAAAAACTCTGCCTGAGAAATCTATAGCGGCTAAAATAAGTGCCTCGTCCATAACGAGAACCCTTTCGCCATAGCGGCAAATGCCCTTTTTATCGCCAAGCGCCTTTAAAAACGCTTCGCCAAGAGCAATACCGATATCCTCAACGGTGTGGTGGTAGTCAACCTCAGTGTCGCCAACGCACTTAACAATCAAATCAAATCTTCCGTGCGAAGCAAAAAGCGTAAGCATATGGTCTAAAAAGCCACAGCCCGAATCTATCTGACTTTTACCCGCACCATCAAGATTAAGCGAAAGAAATATATCCGTTTCAGCAGTTTTTCTCTCTATAATAGCTTGCCTCATGCTTCTTCCTCCAAAATCTTTTTAATTGTGCAGATAAGTGTGTTCATTTCCTCATCACTGCCGATAGTAATGCGGTTAAAATCGCAAAGACGTTTTGTCGAAAAATGTCTTACTAAGATTCCCTCGCGCTTAAGTGCCTGATAAAGTGCTTCGCCACTGATTTTATCAGACGAAGCAAGCACAAAGTTTGCGCTTGACGGAAGCACGCTAAAGCCAAGCTCGTTAAGCGCTTTAACAGTGTTTTCGCGCGTTGCGATAATTGCGGCACAGTTTTTCTTAAAGTACTTTTCATCACGCATTGCGCCAACGCCTGCCGCCGAGGTCATTCTGTTTACGTTATACGGGTTTGTCGAAAAACGAATAGTATTTAAATCGGCAATAAGCGCTTTGCAGGCAAAGCCCATACCTAAACGTGCGCCTGCTAATGAGCGCGACTTAGAAAACGTTTGCGTAACCAACAAATTATCGTATTTTTTAATAAGCGGAACGCACGACTGCGCTCCAAAATCAACGTAAGCCTCGTCAATAACAACGATGTTATTGGGATTGGAAGCAACTATTTTTTCTATTTCATCTCGTGTCAGTGCAATACCCGTCTGTGCATTTGGGTTTGCAATAAAGATATTTTTGTTTATGCCGACATAATCGTTTATATCAATTGTAAAATCTTCCTTTAACGGAATTTCCGTATACTTTACGCCGTTTAATGCTGCAAAAACGGGATAAAAACCGTACGTTACGTCGGGGAAAACCGTTTCATTTTCACAAAAAGCCATAAAGGCAAAGTTTAATATTTCATCCGAGCCATTTGTAAAAATTACCTCATCTGTGCTTACTCCAAAAGCATCCTGCGCCGCAAGCGTCAATTCTCTTAAGTCAGGGTCGGAATACAACTGGTTATCACCTGCCGCCTGACGCGCGAGCATTAAAGCAATAGGCGAAGGCGGAAAGGGCGATTCGTTTGTGTTAAGCTTTATGTACTTTTTTTCTTTAGGCTGCTCGCCCGGAACGTAGGGCGAAAGCGCAAAAAGACGCTTGCTTAAAAACTTGCTCATTTTTCCTCCTCAAAGCGCACTGTAGCACTTTTTGCATGCGCGGTAAGACCTTCCTTTGTTGCAAAATATGCAACCTTATCTTTAACGCGCAAAAGTGCATCACGCGTATAATAGGTGTACTGCGTTTTTTTAATAAAATCGTCAACCGAAAGCGGCGAAGAAAACTTTGCCGTTCCGCTTGTTGGAAGCGTGTGGTTTGGTCCTGCAAGGTAATCACCAAGCGCCTCGGGACAGTTTTTGCCCATAAATATTGAGCCTGCGTGGCGGATAGCGTCAAGATAATCAAACGGGTTATCAACGCACAATTCAAGATGCTCGGGTGCTATCTCGTTTGAAATTTCAATAGCAACGTCAAGCGAATCGGCAACAATAATTTTGCCGTTATTATCTATTGATTCGCGTGCTATCTCGCTACGCTCTAAAAGCGGAATTTGCTTTTCTAACTCTAAAGAAACCGCCTCCGCAAGTTCAAAGCTGTCAGTAACCAAAACTGCGCTTGCCATTTTGTCGTGCTCTGCCTGTGAAAGCAAATCTGCCGCAACAAATTTAGGATTGCTTGTTTTGTCGGCAACAACCAAGATTTCACTCGGACCAGCTATCATATCAATAGAAACCTTGCCAAAAACCTGTTTTTTAGCCTCGGCAACAAAGGCGTTACCGGGTCCGACAATTTTATCAACACGCGGAATACTCTCCGTGCCGTAAGCAAGTGCGGCTATTGCCTGCGCGCCGCCGACTTTAAATATTTTATCAACCCCCGCAACGTGCGCCGCCGCTAAAATAACGGGGTTCACCTTGCCCTGCGCATTAGGAGGTGTAACCATAACAACCTCTTTAACACCTGCAACGCGTGCGGGAATAGCATCCATTAAAACGGTTGAGGGATATGCCGCCGTTCCACCGGGAACGTAAAGTCCGGCGCGGTCAACGGGAATTATCTTTTGTCCTGTAACAATGCCGTCTTCATCGTTTATAATAAAGCTTGTACGCTTTTGTGCAGAATGGAACTTTGTTATATTTTTTGCCGCCTGATTTAAAACTGACAAAAACTCTTCATCAACAAGGCTAACCGCCTCGTCAATTTCTTGCTTTGTTACTTCAAGTGCGTCAAGGTCTGCCTTGTCAAACTTAAGGCAATATTCCTTTAGCGCCTTATCTCCGTTTTTTGCAACGTTTGCTATAATTTCGGCAACAATCTGCTCTACGTTTTGCTTTTGCTCGGCGCGGGCAAAAATTTCTTCATTTTTTACTTGGCCGTATTTTAAAATTTTAATCATTATTCTTTCTCCTTAGAAAGCTTTGATATGCACGCGTTAATTTCTTCAATAGTCTTTGTTTTAAACTTGTACGAAGCCTTGTTGCAAATAAGTCTTGCACTTATATCCGTTATAGTTTCAAAAACCTCAAGGTCGTTTTCTTTTAATGTTGCGCCCGTTTCAACTATATCAACGATAACGTCGGATAAACGAAGAATAGGTGCAATTTCTATCGAGCCGTTTAAGTGAATTATATCAATATCCCTGCCCTTGCCCTGATAAAACTTTTTTGCAATGTTAGAAAACTTTGTAGCAACAACGAGGGTTTTTGTAGTATCGTCAATAAAATCCTTTGGTGCGGCTACTGCCATACGGCATTTGCCTGTATTTAAATCACAAAGCTCATAAACGTCGGGCTGATATTCAAGCAAAATATCCTTGCCGGCAACGCCAACGTCTGCCGCGCCGCGTTCAACGTACTGTGCAACGTCAGAGGGCTTAACCCAGAAATATCTTACCTTTTTTTGCTCGTTTTCAAAAATAAGCTTGCGGTTAGGTTCTAAAAGCGAGGGGCATTCGTAGCCTGCCTGCTCAAACATTTTATAAACGCGTTCGCCAAGGCGTCCTTTAGGAAGCGCAACGTTTAAAAAGCCGTCGTCTGCACTTGCTTCTTCAATACGCTCAAGCGCATCAACGTAAACGGCAAAGCCTATTGCCTTGCTTGTGCGCGATAGCTTTTTCATAAGCTTATCGTACTGACCGCCCGAGAGCACAGCCTGCGGAATACCGCTTATAAAGCCCTTAAAAACTATTCCGTTATAGTAATTTGTGTCGTCTACAACCGAAAAATCAAGGCGAAGCATATCTTTATATTCGCTTTTTGAAAGTGCTTCTAAAATTGCAATAGCCGATAAAATTTCTTTATTTTCTATCTCTTTAACAAGCTCTTTAAGCTTTGGCAAAACTTCTTCAAGCTTACCTGAAAGCAAGCAAAGCTCTTCTATTAGCTTACCGTTTTTATCATCTGCGCACTTTTTTTGTATCATCGGCATATTTTTTTCGCCGACAAGTGCAAAGAACTCTTCTTTATTTTCAACGTTAATTTGGTTGATAGCCGCAGATAAAACACTAAGGCACGAAATATCAAGCACGCTTTCTTCAGCTAACATTTTAAGGCTTTGCGCGGCAAGGGTAATTACGCTAACAACCTCTTGCTCGTCAATTTTACCAAATGCTTCAACACCTGTTTGCATAATTTCTTTAAACGAATCGCCGTTTTGCGCGCGGTAAACGTTTTCACTGTAAAAAACTTTTTGAACGGTCTCGGGCAAATCTTTACTATTTTTAATTATAGAAAGGGTTACGTCGGGCTTTAATGCCATAAGCTTTCCGCTTACGTCGGTAAAGGTTATAACGTTATCCGAAACTAAAAACTCCTTGTTTTTTGCATACAGGTCGTACTCTTCAAACTTACTCATTTTATATGAAGAATAGCCCTGCTCAAAATATAAGCTTTTAAGTGCAAGTAAAATCTTTTCGCTTGCGCTAAGCACACTTTCGTTAATTTTCATCTTTGTTCTCCATTTTATTAAGTGTTTCTATTGCCTTTTCATATCCGCCCGTACCGTAATTCAAGCAACGGCTTACCCTGCTTATAGTAGCAGCGCTTGTTCCTAGCGCGGCAGAAATTTCTTGATAATTCTGCCCCTTTTTAAGCAAAACGGCAGTTTCAAAGCGCTGTGCCATATCCTTAAGCTCCTTTATTGTGCAAAGGTCCTCAAAAAAATCGCGACAGTCCTCCTTGGTGTTTATGCTTGCAATAATTTCAAATAAAACGTCGGCAGATTTATCCTCAAACTTACGCATAAGCAACCTCCATAGAAAATAATATGCTTGCATTATATCACGCTAAAGTGCTAAAGTCAATCGATATTTGCTGATATTTAATGATATTTTACTGTTTTTTGCAAAAAAACCGACTTTATCAGTCGGTTTTTATTTTTTTAGTATTTTTAAACGCTTTTCTCTTTAAAATTTCTTCCTTTGTAAGCGAATAGATAAGTGCAAGCGCAGGCACTGCAACAAGCGAGCCAAAAATTCCTGCCACGTTTCCGCCAACAAGCACCGCCGCAAGCACCAATATGCCCGGTATTCCAACTGCCTTGCCAAGCGTGCGCGGATAGATAAGGTTTCCCTCCACCTGCTGAAGAATTATAAAGAAAATTACAAAAATAATCGCTTTTATCGGGTCGGTTACCGCAATAAGCAAAAAGCCCACTACTGCCGAAACTGTTGCGCCTATTATAGGAATAAGCGCCATAACGCAAACAAGAGTCGAAATTACAAGCGCGTGCGGCATACCAAAGCAAAGCATACCAACAAAGCACATTCCGGCTAAAATAAACGCCTCAACAACCTGACCGCCGATAAATCCTGAAAAAGATGCCTTTGCGCTTAAGAGAATATGGCGGATATTCTTTGCAGTTTTCTCGCTTGTAAAGGCATCAAGGCAGTTGTTTGCAAAAGCCGAAATTTTTTCTTTTTGCGCAAGAATATAAATTGAAAGTGCAATAGAAAGGACCGCATCAAACACAGAGCCTAAAACAGAGGCCGTTACCGTTACGGCGTTGCCTACAAGCTTATCGGGAGAGCCCTCAATCCACGTTGCAATAAACGAAGCGACCGTTTTCCAATCAACCTTAAGCTCGGGGATAACCACATCAATATTATATCTTTCAAAAACTCCCATCAGCCACGTACGAGCCGACGCAAAAAACGCGGGAAGCTTTTCGACAACCTGCAAAAGCGTTTCTGCCACGAGGGGCAAAATAAACAAAACAAGCGCAACTACAATGCCAAGAGTTATAAGATAGGTGAGCGTTACACAAAGCGGACGACGTAATTTTTTAATAAGATTGCTCTTGCTTTTATCCATAAACGCAAATACCTTTTCTTCTAAAAACGTAAGCAATACGTTTAAAACAAAGGCAATACAGCCTGCGGCAATTATCGGCGAAGCTATTTGAAAAATCCTGCCCAAAAAGCCTATCGTGCCACCTAAATTAAACACAAGAAAGAAAATTACCGCTATTAAAAAGGCAACAAGCAGTATTTTTTTTATATTTTTAGAATTAAATTCCATAAAAACCCATCCCCAACAAATTTTTATTCTTTTGTTTAAGGTTCTTTTATAATATCACAGTTTTAACGTTTTAGCAATATAAATAAAAATAGCCGCAAAAACTTATACGGCTATTGTCTATATTTGTTTTATTGCTAACCAAAGCATTATAACTTGAACCAGCCTAAAACGGCTGAATTTAGGCATATTTGTGCTTGTCGTCTTTATAAGGCGACCTGCCTTATTTCATCCTCCGCACCCAAATCTGCTCAAAATTGAGCCGTTTTAGGTCGGAGATTTTAAAATAATAAAATTTTTGTTTTAACAAGGAAAAGTCCGCAGGTAATATTTGAATATTATCAAGGGCTTTGACACAGTTAAAACGTAAATTTTACATTTTAAAACTGATTCAAGTTATAATGCTTTGGTTAAACAAAAATTTTAGGTATTACGCAATCCTGACCGGTATGGTATATTATAAGTGTCACATAATGTTATATCTTATTATTTCTATGGCAAAACGTTTTTCTGTGGATAATAATTTGTGCAACTTTAGCAACGACCTTGCTTTTTGCTATCTTTCGCGTGACACATTTTTATAAAGGATTTTTGAAAATAAAATTTTATCCATTTTGTTGGCATTAACCCTTATTTTTAATGCTTGCGTAAACGAAAACCAATCCGAGCTTGACGCAACTCCTACTATACCTACATCAACAAGTAATGCCGACTCTACCGATACTTCTACAAACAAAAATACTACTACCGAAAATATTAACCCCGATCACACGCACGCTTACGTTGTTAAAGCTACTTGTACCGAGCCTAAAAAATGTTCTTGCGGCGCAACTGACGGAAGCGCCCTTGGCCACAATTATAAAAATTTTATTTGTACAAGATGCAATGCCCAGCAGCAAGGCGCTTTTGTAGATTTAAAAGAATATTTTTGGAAGTTTGGAGAAGAAATTGTAAATTTAAACGTTCCTGGTAAAGAAGCTTTGGCTCCTTATACTTTAGAGTTAAAACTCTTTGATTTTTATAATGGCTTTTTAAACAATTCAAGCTGTGTTGCTTGGACAGATACCACGGTAGCTGATATGTCTTCTGTTTACAACGCACCTAACACCGACGTTTGCGGAAGAATATATAATAGCAAAGTTTATTCTATGACAACAGAAACGTACTGCGACTTTACTTTTGAAGATAAGGGCTCTTGCGTAAAAATTACTTTTAAAGACTAATATGCCGGTAACACAATAACGTTTGAAAAAAAAGGCACTGACGAATTAGTTGTTACTGCCAACACCTGCTCGGCGCTTGAGAGTATTTCGGTTGGTTCTGTTTTTAAAGCATATCCGCGCTGGGAAATTTTTAACGGAGCATAAGTACTTTCAACAAATATTAAAGACGGCTGATTTAGCCGTCTTTTTTACACAATGCTGTATTTTTCAGTTTTTTATTTAAAATTTAAATACCCATTACGTATTTGCTTGATATCAGCCCTTTTTTATGGTATTATATTTTTGAATTTTTTTATTGAGGAAAAGCTAATGTCAAAACCGCTTTTAAAAATTGAAAATTTATCAAAATCTTTTGGCGAAACCTCTGTTTTAAAAAACCTTTCGTTTGAAGTTTTTCAAGGGGAATTTTTGTGCGTTTTAGGTGCTTCGGGTTGCGGAAAAACCACGCTTTTGCGCCTTATAAGCGGTCTTGAAGAAGTTGACGCGGGAAAAATAATTTTGGGTGACGAAGACATTACCTTTTTTGCACCCAACAAGCGCGAGGTAAATACAGTTTTTCAAAATTACGCGCTTTTTCCGCATATGACGGTTTTTGATAACGTTGCGTATTCGCTTAAAATTAAAGGCATCAAAAAGGACGAAGTTGCTTTCAGGGTGCACGAGGCTCTTGAGCTTGTTAATTTGTTGGGCTTTGAAAAACGATATCCCTCTCAATTATCCGGCGGACAAAAGCAACGCGTAGCCATTGCGCGCGCGGTAATTTCGCACCCAAAGTTGTTGCTTTTAGACGAGCCCTTGGGCGCGCTTGATTTAAACCTGCGCAAAAAAATGCAGTCAGAGCTTAAAAATCTTCAAAATACGCTTGGTATTACATTTATATATATAACGCACGACCAGGAAGAAGCGCTTAATATGGCAGACCGCATTGCCGTAATGAATGACGGCGGCTTTGTTCAGCTTGATTCGCCCTCCGGAGTTTATGATTCGCCAAAAAACACCTTTGTTGCGCGATTTTTGGGCGAGGCAAATATTTTATCCTGCACATTTTTAGAACGTTTAGAAAACGGCGCGCGCGTCAGCTTTGGTGAAAATGAGCTTTTTGTCCGCACCGATAAAGCCTTTATTGCAGGCGATAGCGTTTTAGTCGCCGTTCGCGGCGAAAAAATTTCAGCAAGCAGCGTTAAAGACGGAATTAAAGCAACTGTCTTATCTCTTAATTTTTCAGGTGGAATAATGAAAATTTGCGCAAGCGCGAACGATCACGAAATTACCGCCTTCCGCTACGGGCTTGATTCTTCTCTTTTTATAGGTCAAGAAATTTGTTTGTCCATTGAGGATTTTGCAGGAGTGATCGTAGATGAATAAAAAATTTCCGTTTGCATCGACTCTTGCCTTTTTGCCGCTTTATCTGTTTACGTTATTTTTTGTGCTTGGTCCTCTTGTTCTTATGCTGTTGCTTTCGGTTTTTACTACTGACGGTTGGAGCTTTAAGGCAATTTTTACGCTTGAAAATTATAAGGCAGTGTTTTCTGAAAGCTATATTGAAATCTTTGCAACTTCACTAAAACTTGCACTTGCAAGCACCTTTTTAACTGCGCTTTTAGGCTATCCCTTTGCACTTTGTGCGGCAAATGCGCCAAAAAAGCTTTCTTCGTTTTTTTTAACGGCACAGATGATGCCGTTTTGGGTCAACTCGCTTTTGCGCCTTTACGGGTGGATAATAATCTTCCGCGCAAACGGTCTGCTTGACCGCGCACTAATGGCACTTTCGATAACAAGCGAGCCGCTTAAGCTTTTATATTCCTACCCCGCTGTTTTAGTGGGAATGGTGTACGTGCTGTTGCCGTTTATGTTTACCTCGGTTTATCAGGTGGCAAAAAAGCTTGATTATTCGCTTTATCAGGCTTCGCGCGACCTTGGCGCAACGCGCACGCGTGCATTTTTTACTGTTACGCTTCCGCTTACGGCATCGGGGCTAAAAACGGGAATTGTGCTTACGTTTATTCCGTCAATGGGGTTGTTTTTCGTTGCGCAGATTTTAGGCGGAAACAAAACCGTTCTCGTAGGTTCGCTTATAGAAGAGCTTTTAATGCGCGCGCATAATCAACCGCTTGCCGCCGCACTTTCGGTAATTTTAATGATTTTTACCGCAATAGTGTGCACCCTGCTTTTGCGCAAGCAAGCTTGGCAACGCGTTTAACGGAGGGGCAAAATGAAGAAAAAATCATTTATCGGCACTCTCTACCCAATACTTATGACAGTTTTAACGTACCTGCCTATTTTAGTGGTGGTTGTCTATTCGTTTAACGAAAGCCGCCTGACCTCGTCGTTTGAGGGCTTTTCGCTAAAATGGTATAGGCTGTTGTTCAGCGACCAAAATATGCTTAACGCACTTTTAAATTCGCTTTTACTTGCGCTTTCTTCATCTATCCTTGCGGCAATTATCGCAACAAGTGCCGCACTAGGCTTTAAAAAGGCGCGCATTTGGGGTAAATCACTTATCGAAAAAGCGTCACTTTTGCCGCTTATAATTCCCGAAATTATTTTAGGTATGGTCTTTATGGCGTTTTTTTCGCTTATGGGATTTAGGTTTGGTTTTATTACGCTTTTGCTTGCGCACACCGCGTTTTGTATCCCGTACGTTTACACTCAGGTTTCAGCACGAATAGAAACGCTTGATTTTTCCTGTATTGACGCCGCGCGCGACCTTGGGGCTTCGGGAATTCGTACGTTTTTTTCTGTAACACTGCCTCTTATTTTCCCCGCAATTTTATCGGGAATGTTTTTATCGTTTGCAATGAGCTTTGATGACGTTATTATTTCGGTTTTTTGTACCGGAAGCACGGTTAATACCCTTCCGGTTATGGTTTACACTCAATTAAAAACGGGCGTAACACCGCAAATTAATGCTCTTTGCACGCTTATGCTTTTTGTTACACTTTTATTTTATGCGCTAAGCGCTATTATAAAAAAGAAAAATAAAGGAGAAGAAAAATGAAAAAGTTTTTATCGTTTATCTGCATTTTTGCACTTTTAATTGCTTGCTTTGCAGGCTGCTCTGCCCCAAAGCGCTCGCTTAACTTATACACCTGGGCAGGAATGTTTCCGCCCGAGGTGCTTGAAGAATTTGAAAATACCACAGGCATAAAAATAAATTATTCTAATTACGATTACGGCGAAACTATGCTTTCGCGCCTTGGCGCTTCGGCAGGCGAATATGATCTTATTATTGCCGACGATTATATTATAGAGGCGACCATCGCCCAAGGTCTTGCACAAAAGCTTGATTATTCGCTTATTCCCGGCGCAAAAAACGTTAATCCGTTATATAAAGGACAGTTTTTTGATAAAAACGACGAATATTCCATTCCCTACGGCGCGGGCGTGCAGACCATCGTTTACAATCCCGACAAAATAAGCCTTGATATTAAGGGCTACGCTGACCTTTGGGATGCTTCTTTAAGCGATAAGCTCGGAATTATTTCAAACTACCGTGTTATTAACGGTATGGCACTTAAAACTATGGGCGAAAGCTATAACGTGCAAGATATCGCTAAAATTTCTGCCGCGGGCGAAAAGTTAAAGGAGCTTGCACCCAACATCCGCCTTATTAAAGACGATAACATTCAGGACGATTTGCTCTCGGGCGAAATTGACGTTGCTATAATGTATACCTCGCAGGTAACGCTTGCAAAGATGACAAAGCCCTCGCTTAAGGTCGTTTTCCCAAAAGAAGGCATCGGCTTTGGCATAATGGGTATGTTTATTCCCGCTTCGGCTAAGGACGCATCCGCCGCGCATGAGTTTATTGAGTATATTTTAACCCCCGAGGTTAGTGCAAAATGCTTTGAATATATCGGCTTTTACTGCACAAACTCTGCCGCCGACATTCTTATATCCGAGCAGTACCGTCCGTTTTTAACTCTCCCCGAAGGCTTTACTGCAGACAATATGGAAATGATACAAAACGTTTCAAGCGAAGCTGACCAAGCGCATCTTGATGCTTTTACCGCTTTTAGAGGTGCTTGCGAATGAAAAAGAACATTGTATTTTTAATTGTTTTTGCAGTAATTTTGCTTGTAGGCCTTTGCTTGCCTTTTTACTATTTCAGAGGCGGACTTATAGGCGCTGCAGAAGATGAGGTTTTACACATTACATTTTCGTTTTTTGCTAATAACTGGTTAAAGTTTATTCTACTTATTACAGGTAGCACAGGTATAATTATTTTCTTAATACGATTAATAAAAAAAAGGCCTTGAAAAAGGGAGCTTCTCATAAGGATGTTAAAAGCCTCGATGAAAAATTCATCGAGGCTTTTGCTTTTTATAATATAGGGATATAACCAGCATCGCATTTGTGCGTACAAATGCTTTTGGGTGATACCCAAACCCTTTAACAACAAAAAAGAGAAAATAAGTTATATTCCGGCTTGCGCACAGAGTGATATTTTCACTTTGTGAAAGTGTTATTACTCCCCTTGGTCGTAGTGATATTTTATTCGCCATAAAACTGCCAAAGGCAATAACACTTGTCGTAAGACAAATATAACTGCGAAGCAATACAACTCGCCTTTGGCGAATAAAACTGCGAGACTTCCTTATAAGAAGTCTCGCAATCAAGGTCTTTTTTTGTTTTTATTTAGCTTGCTCGGTCTTTATATATCCGCCTTCTTCAAGTGCCTTTTGTGCCCTAAGTGCAGGAATATTGGCTTTAAATAAGCTAAGGGGCTCATTTTCAAACTCTTGCGCTTTAGCATTGAGAATCTTTTTAACGTCGGAATATTGCTTATAGTTTTTGTAACTTCCGGTTTCGCTCATTTCGTCAACAAGATAAACAGGCGACGGTATTGCCGAATCGCCAAGTTCTTCAAGAGCTTCTACGTCAATTTTTTCGTGCTTGCCGCGCAAATATGCGTTTACGTTATACTGCGCAATAATACCGCTTACGTTGCAAAGCGAAAGAAAAGCAAACATAAGCACGCACACAATTGCCGCGCAGGGAAGTGCCTTTAAGCGCTTTATAAAGCGCGAAAGCGCAATAACTATAAACACAAGTGCAATTATTATCATAAACCACATTGCCAGAACTCTTCTTTGCGTTAAGCCGTAAGCGCTTATATACAACGCAAGCTTTGCTATCGCAGTTGCTACAAGCACAAGCGTAAACACGCAGAACACAACCGAAAACACCGTAAGTAACGGGTTTTTGCCGTTTTTGTTGCGCTTTAGGAAAAACGTTATTGCGCCAATTATTATAAGGTTTATAACCGAAACTGCACAAAGCTCCTGAAAGCCATCTACCGCATACGAGGCATAGTTAAAATTTTCCGGAAGTATTCCGCTAAAAGCCGAAATGTAATAGTCCCACTGCGAAATAAAGAATATAACGTAAATTAAAATAATGGGCAGCGTGGCAACAACTGCAGTTATCTGCGGCAGAATTTTAACTTTTTCAAAGCCTGCATAGCATCCGCTTACCGTTATGTTTTCTTTTAAAAGCTTCTTTTGCGACGAGGTAAACAAGCCAAAAAGGTACATTGCAAGAGGAATAGCAAAGCCAAGACTAAACAAATGCGAAAAAACATCGTCAATAGTAAAATTAAAAATGTTTTTAAAAAGCTTTAAAAATGCTTCGTCAAACGATAAAAGCGAAAAAACTATTGCCGTTGGTATAATGGTTATTGCAACACCAAGCAAAGCCTTTGCAAAAACCTTACCGCGCGAATGGTTTTTGCTTGAAAATGCCGAAAACAGTTTGCCAAACGAGCAAAACGGCAAAATAAACAGGGCTTTAATAAGGTCAATAAAAAGTAAATTGGAAAAGCTTGATTCTATCAAATTCTTTTCCGAAGAATAGATAAAAAGCAGATAGCTTACTATCGCATATAAAAATGCAAGCGAAGTTAAAAATTGACTTCCGCTTATAATAAGCGCCGCCGAGCAAACGGGCGCGCTGATTAAGCAAAACAGCGAAAGCTTTGTAAACGGTGCACCCTTAAGCTTTAATACTATTGCCGTTACCAAAAACAGCGTAAGCACAAGCAAAAAGGCTCCAAGCGGATTTTCACTTGCGGGATAGGCACGGCAAAAAAGATAGCCAAAGACAATGCAAAGCCAAGCAAAAACGCTTTCTATTGGCGAAACGCGTGTTTCTTCAAATACTTTCTTTTCTGTCGGTTGCGGTGTGTATACGTTTTGTGTCAAAACATATCCCTCCTTAATTCTTTAATTTTGTTGATTTTGTTGTTTTTCATCAACGTATTCTAATATATCTTCAACCCTGCAATCAAGCGCGCGGCAGATTGCTTCTAAGGTAGAAAATCTTATTGCTTTTGCCTTATTGTTTTTTAAAATCGACAAATTGGCAATAGTGATGCCAACCTTATCGGCAAGCTCGTTAAGCGACATTTTTTTCTTTGCCATTGCTACGTCTAAATTTACAACTATCATTTACACCTACTCCTTTTAAACGGTAAGGTCGTTTTCGTTTTTTATAATAGTTGCCTCTTCAATAACGTTTTTTACAACGCGAAGGCAAACACCTAAAAGCAATGCAAAAATCGAAACGAACAATAATATTCTGTAAAAAAAGCCGCCTAAGCCAAAAAGCACAAACAGTAAAAAGCAACTAAACGAAACTCCTCGAATTAGCGAAACGGTTTTTTTAGTAAACACCTCACCTTTTTTAACTCGGAATAAAATTTTTATTAAAAGCAGGTCGATAACCATAAGCATAGCAAGTATACCGTAGCCAAGCAACAACAGCAAAATAAAGTTTTGCGTTGAGGCTTTTGCAATAATGCTGAACTCCAGAAAAAACCTGCACATAAAAGGCCACGCTATTGCACCTATTGTGCAAAGCAAAAAGAATATTCCCGATAAAACAATCGAAAGTTTTACCGATGCACGCGGCGAAATTTTAAACATTTTTCTTCTCCTAAAACTATGAAAATTTTAGATAAAATATTATACCTTTACAATTTCATAATAACATCTGTATTTTTGTTTGTCAATATTTTTTTATCGAAAATCAATAAATTTATAAAAACATAAAGCGGAAGAAACTTAATCCTTCCGCTTTTTATTTTTAATTACACTTACATATCATCAGCAAGCGTCCTGCGATTTTTCCAAACGCCCGAGAGAAAGTATATTGCACCGGGAATTGCAAAGCCGTACGCCGCAAGCCCATAGCCAAGAACGTAGCCGTAAAAGCCCCACGATAGCACGTCTCCAAAGAGCCAGCTTAAGCCTATACGCAAAACAACGCCATCTAAAAGTGCAAGTATCATATTAAAGCGTGCGTTTCCAATACCTTGGATAAACGCACCCGTTCCGCGCATAATTGCAAGTGCGGGGAACATCCATATAATAGCCGAAATAAACGTTCCGCACATTTCGTGTACCAAAGGATCATCAGAGAAAAGCATAAACATCTGCTTTCCAAAAAGCAAGTATGCCGCTACACAAACAACAGTAAACGAAATTGAAAAAAACCACGCCCAATAGACAGTTTTTTGTGCGCGCTTATTCTCTTTCGCCGCAATATTCTGGCTTATCATCGGCATTGCCGCATGCTGAATACCGATAGAAATTTTATTTATAATATCGTCTATTTTTATTCCTGCGCCAAACGTTGCCGAGGCAACCACTCCAACACCGTTTATCATTGAGTTTACAAACAGCATCGAAATATTTATAGCCGCCGACTGTATAGCCATTGGTGTTCCAAGCTGAAAAATATGTACAACATACTTTTTTACAAACTTAAAGCTTTCTTTTTTAAAATCAAAACCAAATTCTTCTTTTTTCTTAATAAGATAACCAATAGAGAACACAAGTGAAATTGCTTGACCTATAATTGTAGCATAAGCCGCACCTGCAACACCCCAACCTAAAAGTCCTGTAAACAACAAATCAAGCACTAGGTTTGCTACCGAGGCTATACCGATAAATATAAACGGTCGTTTAGAGTCGCCCATACCGCGAAGCACTGCCGAAATCATATTATATCCCGCAGTAAAAATCAATCCGATAATACTTATGTTAAAATACTGTCTTGACATTTCAAGCGATTCGGGCGGAATTTTCATAACAGCGAGAATACCTTCTCGAGCGAGCAGCATAATTATGCTGAGTGCTAATGCAAGCATAGTTATAAGCGAAAACAGAGTTCCTATAATGCTGTTAAGCTCCTGCTTTTTGTTTGCACCAAGCGCCTGTGCAACAAGCACCTGCCCCGCGTTAGAAAAGCCAAAGCATACCATAACCGAAAAGTTTACTATCTGACTGCTTTGTGCAACCGCCGAAAGTCCGGGCGTACCAACAAACTTACCTACAACAATCATATCTACCGTGCTGTATAACACTTGAAGCGCATTAGAAGCCATAAACGGAAGCATAAATAAAAGCAGATGTTTGGGGATACTTCCGCTTGTAAAGTTTTTAGAAAGTGTTTTTCCCATACTTTTCTCCTTTAAACGACTTTATTATATATTATTTTTTTTATTATGTAAACGATATAAAAACGAAAAATTTTTGTTTTATCTTGCAATTTTTTGTCGGTTACATTATAATTTTAACAAGAAAAACTAAATAAGGAGTTTTTTATGATTAAGCTTGTATTAAAAATAGTTAAAAAAATTGTTGTTTGGGTGTTTTCTGTTGTACTTGCACTTGTTATTATCGTGCTTGGCGGACTTAACTTGGCAAAGTTTGCTCTTTATAGCGAATACTATTCTGCCAAGACAAATATTTGTAAAAATCCCGGTCTTTCTGACGGCTTTGTTTGCCAGGGCTTAGGCATTTACGATAAAACAGGCAAAATATTTGTTTCGGGTTATATGAAGGATAAAACCGCAAGTCGCGTTTACGTTACCGATACTGATGATAATTCTTTTTACGTTGAGCTTTATAAAAACGATAGTGCGTTTTTAGG
>JAZSMS010000112.1:0-9210 GCA_045536015.1 Clostridia bacterium | reverse complement strand
GCTTTAAGCTTGTTGCAGGAATTGACGAAGCAGGCAGAGGACCGCTTGCCGCCTCCGTTGCCGCGGCGTGCGTTATATTAGACCCGAGCAATATCCCTGCAGGACTTAACGATTCTAAAAAGCTTAGCGAAAAAAAGCGCGAGGCACTTTTTGACGAAATTTGCGAAAAGGCGTTAGCGTATTCCTGTGTGCTTGTTGACGAAAAGACTATTGACGAGATAAATATTTTGCAGGCTACAAAGCTTGCAATGCGCCAAAGCGTTGAGCAGCTTAGCTTACAGCCCGACTTTTTGCTTATTGACGGCAACTTTACCATAGGCGCAATAGAAAATGAAAAATGTGTTATCGGCGGAGATGCGCTTTCGCAAAGCATAGCGGCGGCTTCGATCATTGCCAAGGTAACGCGCGACAGACTTATGCTTGAAATTGACAAGGAATACCCGATGTACCAGTTTGCAAAGCATAAAGGCTACGGCACGCGCGCGCACGTTGAAGCAATAAAAGCCTTTGGTCCCTGCCCCTATCACCGCGCAAGCTTTTTAAAAAAGATATTAAAATGAAATTGAACACTCGCGCAACGGGAGCTTTTGGCGAAGAGCTTGCCGAAAAATATTTAAAAAAGCAAAAATATAAGATAATAGAAAAAAATTATCATTCCTCACGCCTTGCCGAGATAGATATTATCGCACGCGACGGCAATTACCTTGTTTTTGTTGAGGTTAAAATGCGCTCGGGCACTTCCTTTGGCAGAGGGCTTGAGGCTGTTACAAAGCAAAAGCAACGCGCTATCAGATATGCGGCAAATCACTATCTTACAGTAAATAATCTTGACGTGCCTTGCCGCTTTGACGTTTTAGAGATTTTAATCCTGGGTGAAACGCCCGAATTTACACTTATAAAGGATGCATTTTAATGAAAAAGTTTTTATCAGTAATCTTAATAGTTCTTCTTGCCCTTGGCTTGTTTGCCTGCTCGGGCGAAAAGCAGGAGCTAAACGAAAACCTGCTTCAAAACGGCACCTTTGAAGGCGATGCAGGCACAGAAGGCTGGCGGCTTGACCGCTACTACACCTCAGATTCTACCGAGCTTTGCCGTGTAGAAGCCGCGTCCGACGCGCCCGAAGGGACAAACGTTCTTGCGCTTAATTCTAAAACCGCAAACGATAACCGCTGGGTGCAAACCGTTACGGTAGAAAAAAATTCGTACTACTGCTTTTCGGCTTGGGTGAAAACGGGCGAGCTTACTCCCGATTCCGACTCGACGGGTGCAAACCTTTCGGTTTTAAACTCGTTTTCGGCATTAACCGAATTTATTCCGTCAAATTCCGATTGGCAAAAGGTTTCGCTTTACTTATCAAGTGGCGACAAGCGCGAGGAAATTACGCTTTGCCTCCGCCTTGGCTTTTATTCTGCCGACTGCGCAGGTACGGTATTTTTTGACGACGTAAGCTTTAAAAAGGTAGAAAAAGACGCCATCGGCAAAACCGAGCTTATTCAGCCCATCTCTGCCGACGCCTTTGCCTCTGCAAAGCAAGAAAAAACTCCTGCCGACATTTATCTTGGTGTAATTTTGCGTGGAATTTTATACTGCGCGCTTTTAGTTGGACTCTACTTTATTTTAAAAAATCACAACTTTAAAAAGAACAGGTCTTTCTTCCTTTTCCTCGGAATCGCACTTTTGCTTCGCCTGATTATTTCGCCTATGTACGTTGGCTTTAAGGTTGATATCAACTGCTTTGCCGCGTGGGGCGCGCGTGTTGCAAGCGTAGGAATAGATGAATTTTATTCTTCTACCTACTTCTGCGACTATCCTCCGCTTTATATGATGGTTTGCGGACTTTTATCCAAGCTTGCTTCATTATTTGATTTATCGCTTACCTCGGGCGCAGGGCTTGCTATATTAAAGTTCCCTGCCGCACTTTGCGATTGCTTGGGCGCATATTTAATTTATAAAATTATTTCTGAATTTACTACCTCTAAAAAGGCGCACCTCTTTGCAATTCTTTACGCATTTAACCCCGCCGCAATATTAAACGCTTCGGTCTGGGGACAGGTTGACTCTGTTTTAGTGGTGTTTATGCTGTGGGCATTCTATCTTATTTTAAAGGACCGCTTCGGCTTATCCGTGCTTGTGTTCTTTGCAGGACTTTTAACAAAGCCGCAGGCAGTTTTGTTTGGACCCGTTATGCTTTTTGCCGCCGCGGGCGAATTTTATAAGATATTTGTTACCGATAAGAAAAATGCTTTAAAGCGCTTGCTTTTAGGCTTTGGCTCGGTTGCGGCTTGTGTTGGAATTTTCTTTGGTCTTTCAGCCTGGCTTAAAAACGGTCAAGAAATTACTTGGCTTTTTGATAAGTATTTAAGCACAATCGGCTCGTACAACTATGCAACGCTTAACTCATTTGGCTTTATGGGTCTTATCGGCGGTCAATGGCAACCTGCCGGAAACGCAAGCATCTTTGGTATTTCGTATTCACTGCTTGGCAATATTTTATGCATTTTATCAGTAGGCTATTGCATATTCTTATTTATAACTGCATTTAAGAAAAAATCGTGGCAAAAATCATTAATTCCTCTTGCTGCGCTACTTCTTGCCGCGCTTGTAACGTTTTCAACGCGCACGCACGAGAGATATATCTTCCCCGTTATTGCGCTTTTGCTTATCGCGGGCGAAACTTATTCTGATAAACGCTTTAGCTTTTTAGCACTTGGCTACACGCTACTCAACTTTATAAACACCGCAACGGTTTTATACGTCTACGAGGACCTTGGAAAATATTTAGAAAAAGATGATCCGTTATTTATTATCGGCTCGCTTTTAACGGTAGTTTTATTTGTTCTTTGCGCAATTTTAATTTATCAAAACATTTTTGAAAAGGTTGCGCCGCAAATTACTTCTGCGCCTGCGCAAACAAAAACAAACAAGGTATATGTTTCGCCAAAGAAAGCACCCGATAAAAAGCTTTTAACTCTGCTTGCATCAAGAACGGATAAGCTTCCGCGCATTTGTCTTAAAGACGTGCTTTTATGCGGAGGAATAACCGTTATTTATGCTATCGTTGCCTTTACAAACCTTGGCGACACCGTTGCCCCGCAAACGTATTGGCAAAGTGAAACAAGCTCTTATTACGCTACTGTTGACTTAGGCACAGAGCAACAAATTGACAAAATTTTATATTCACCTGCTTCTACGTCAGGCTCGTTTGACATCGAATACTCGCTTGACGGCGAAAGCTATTCGCGCTTTACCACAGTTCATCTTTCGGGCTTAAACGTAAATTCGTGGGTTAGCGCATCGAAAAGCACGTTTACTGCACGCTTTGTTCGCTTAATTCCGCAAACCGCACCGCTTAAAATTAACGAGATTGCATTTTTCTCGGGCGAAAATCAAGTTTTGCCCGCCTCTGTTGACCAAAACGTAAGCTTTATTGATGCTTCTTGCGGCAAGGCAGAAAATCTTTTTGACCTTGGCGCAGTAAGCGCAAAGCCACAGTCTGTCTCAATTCCGCAAACAAGATGGGAAGAAGAGGGCGAAGTAACCGTTTACTTTGATTCTATAAAAGCAATCGACGCATTTTATTTATATTCCTGCGCTCTTGGCGAATCTTCCGTTACCTTTGCCGCCGCTTCTGACGACGGAACGACCTTTGCTGACGTTGCCTATGCCGCACCCTCAAGCGAATATTCGTGGCTTAAGGTAAACTGCTTTGATTTAATTCCAGTTTCTACAAACGCGATAAAAATTACTACTTTAGGCGAGTTTTCTATTGCCGAAATTGCATTTACCGACGCTAGCGGCAATATTATCACCCCCTCGCGCATAGAGCACAGTGAAACAAGCGCGCTTGCCTTTGACGAGCCACAGTGCTTTAACGATTATTTAACCAATAAAACACAGTTTTCGCAGAGCAAGGCGTGGGAAATTACCACCCGCGGCGACTACGTTGTTGCCGACTTTGGCGAAGTGCAAAAAATTCAGCGCGGCCTTTACTACGCAAGCGTATGCGAAGGCAATTTCAGCGTTTATTATTCCTATGACGGCACCTCGTGGTCAAGTGCCGAAAACCACGACCACAAGCAAGGAATGCTCTATTATTGGCACGGTCTTCCTCGCGATAACGGCTCGTATTCCTCGCTTTCGGCAAGATTTGTTGCGGTAGTTACTGCCGACGAAAATATGCGCTTAATAGAAATGGGCTTTTTTGCATCTGCGGACGCCGAGGAAACTATTCCAATTAAAGCGGTATATTCTTCTAATTCCTCCGAGCATCCCGGTACCGCACTTTTTGACGAGCAGGACCTCGTTGTTCAAAAAGCAACTTACAAAAACAGTATGTACTTTGACGAAATTTACCACGCACGTACCGCTTTTGAAAGCAATAACGGGCTTTCTATCTACGAATGGACGCATCCTCCACTTGGAAAGGATATGATTTCGTGGTGCATCTCGTTAATGGGAATGACTCCGTTTGCGTGGCGCTTTGCAGGCACGCTTGCAGGCGTTTTGATGATACCTGCAATTTACGCGCTTGCCCTGCTTTTATTTAAAAAGCGCTTGTGGGCAAGTCTTGCGGCAGGACTTATGGCGCTGGACGGAATGCATTTTGTTCAAACACGTATTGCCACGATAGACTCCTTTGGCGTACTGTTTATAATTTGTATGTTCCTGTTTATGTATTGGTATCAGTCCATCTCATTCTATAACAAAAAGCTGTGGCAAACGTTTATTCCGCTAGGACTTTGCGGGCTTTCGTTTGGACTTGGCTTTGCAAGCAAGTGGATAGGTGCCTATGCGGGAGCCGGACTTGCGCTTATCTTCTTTATAACGCTCTACCGCCGCTTTGACGAATACTGCACTGCTAAAAAGGCATTAAAGACTGCAACGGGTGAAGATAAAAAGTATCTTCAGCACGTGGTTGATTCGTTTACATTAAACACCTGCTACACTATTTTGTTCTGCCTTGTTGCATTTATAATCGTTCCTTTAATAATATATTGCCTTTCGTACTACCCGTATTGGAACGCCGAAACCGAAACGCGACCGTGGTACCAGATAATTATATCCAACCAGAAGGCAATGTATAATTATCACTCAAACCTTGAAGCAACGCACCCATTCCAATCTCCTTGGTATTCGTGGCCCGTAATTTATAAGCCCATCTGGTTCTACGCAGGCTCGCAGGTTGAAGCAGGCAAAATTGCAACCATTTCCAGCTTTGGTAACCCTGCCGTTTGGTACGCAGGACTTATCTGTACGCTTTTAAGCATCGGAATATTTATTAAGCGCCTTATCGCGCCTAAAAAGCTTAAAGCGGCAACATATAACGGCTTTTTCGGTATTCTTGGCAGCGGTGACGAAAACTTTGCAAACAAGACAAAGCTTGATCACGAGCTTGTAATATTCCTGCTCATCGGCATAGCCTGCAACTTGCTTCCTTGGGTTGGAATTTCTCGATGCATATTTATTTACCACTATTTTGCATCCGTTCCATTTATAATCTTGTTTACCGTTTACGCCTTGCGTGAGCTTGCGCGTGAAGACAAGGTTGCCTCGTGCATACTTGTTTCGCTTTTACTTGTTGCTGCAATAATATTATTTATTATGTTTAAACCTCTTTGGACGGGAACACCCGTTTCTAAAGAATTTGTAAACGATTATCTCAGGTGGTTCCCCTCGTGGATCTTTGGTAGCTAAATGAATTTTTATAAAAGGAAAGACAGAAAAAATTTTAAACGCGCTATGTCGGCGGTAATTTCCGTTATAACCGCACTTTGCATTATGCTGTCGGGCTATATTGCACTTTTGTACGTTGATATTCCGTTTATAACACCGCTTAGAAACGTGTGGATAGAAACCGCTATGACAACGCACTCGCACCAATGGCTTGCAACGGGCTTTTTCCCCAAATGGCTTATTGACGACATTTTATCAAACACAGTTTCAACCGACGGAATAACCTCAATAACGCAAATTCAAACCCCATCTAAAGACGAGCCCGTTGACATTTTAGGTCAGGCTGATTTAGTTGTCGGCGGAAAAGACCAACTAGGTAACAAGGTTCTTGTAAACGATATTGAGCAAGGAATTGTTATAGTTGAGGTTAAAGGCGAGCAGTTTGTAGGAAAATTGCTTTTTGTTGACGACCCATCGCGCATAATCGTAGGCTCAACAAACCGCAAGGGCGTGCACGGTCAACTCTTGTGCGACCTTGCAAAAAGCTATGACGCTATCGCAGGCGTAAACGCAAGCGGCTTTTACGATGCAGACGGTCACGGCAAGGGCGGACAAATTAACGGACTTTGCTATTCGCAGGGTGAAGTTTGGGGCAAGCGCACAAAGGAAACAAGCGTTTGCTTTGACAAAAACAACCGCCTTATAGTAGGTACGCTTAACGATTGGGATCAGGCAACCGTCCGCGACGGAATACAGTTTAACCACCCCGTGCTTATTGCCGACGGCGTTCAGCTTATGAAGACAAACCGCTATCACGGAAGCGGATTTGGTATTCAGCCGCGCACAGTTATAGCGCAACGTGCCGACGGAGTTGTAATGCTTATGGTTATCGACGGAAGGCAGGTAGGCTATTCTGTTGGTGCAAAGCTTGGCGAATGTGCCGATATTTTGATTGAATACGGTGCAGTTACCGCAGGCGCGTGCGACGGTGGCTCTTCAAGCGTTATGGCTTATGACGGCGAAATAATTACAGTACCGTCAACGCCTATGAAGGATACGGGAAGATACCTTCCTAACGCTTTTTTAGTAAAGAAAAAATAAAAAGGGAAAAAAATATGCTATCTAAAATACAAAGTCTTGGCATAAATGGAATTGACGGATTTTTAGTTACGGTAGAATGCGACGTTTCTACCTCGGTGCCGTCGTTTGAAGTAGTAGGCTTGCCCGACGCGGCAGTAAAAGAGGCAAAGGAGCGCGTGCGCTCGGCCATACGCAACAGCGGCTTTGAATTTCCGCCTGCGCGCATAACGGTTAATCTTTCGCCTGCCGACGTAAAAAAAGAAGGTCCCGTTTACGACCTTCCTATTGCGCTTGGTCTTTTATCTGCGTTTGGTCAGATTGATTCTGACCTGCTGCAAAAGGCAGTTTTTATCGGCGAGCTTTCGCTTGACGGAAAAATTAACGCCGTACGCGGTGTTACGCCAATGCTTATTTCGGCACTTGATCAAGGCAAAAGCGTGTTTATTTTGCCCTGCGCTAATGCCGCCGAGGCTTCGTTTATATCTGACGCAACGGTCTACACTCCCGAAAATCTTCAACAGCTCGTGCGCTTTTTGCGTGGCGAACTTGTGCTTGACGCAGTTAAAAAACAATCGTGGGAAGCACTTTTTGCTTCCAGCCAGCCCTCTAGCGATTTTAAATTTATCAAAGGTCAGGCGCAGGCAAAGCGCGCGGCAGAAATAGCCGCCGCCGGAAGCCATAACCTGCTTTTAATCGGGGCGCCCGGCTCGGGCAAAACAATGCTTGCGCGGGCACTTCCATCAATTTTGCCGCGACTTACACGCTCCGAAGCACTTGAAGCAACAAAAATTCACTCCGTTTGCGGAGT
Source organism: Clostridia bacterium (assembly GCA_045536015.1). Classification (GTDB taxonomy): domain Bacteria; phylum Bacillota; class Clostridia; order Christensenellales; family QALW01; genus JAZSMS01. The sequence continues at coordinate 1,649 of JAZSMS010000112.1, read as the reverse complement.
TTTACAAGACGGTATTATTCTCTCGCGACCGTTCCGCGCACCGCACCATACCGCAAGTATAGCGGCGATTGCCGGTGGCGGCGCAAAGGCAAAGCCGGGCGAGGTTTCGCTTGCGCATAACGGCGTGTTGTTTTTAGACGATCTTCCTGAATATAATAAAAACGTTTTAGAAGCACTTAGGCAACCGCTTGAGGATAACAAAATAACAGTTTCGCGCCTGCAAACAACGGTAACGTACCCTGCAAACTTTATGCTTGTTGTATCTATGAACCCCTGCCCCTGCGGTCACTTTGGCTCTAAAACCACCGAGTGCACCTGCTCGCAGGGCGCAATAGCAAGATATCTTGCGCGCATTTCGGGGCCGCTTCTTGACCGAATTGATTTGCAGATAGAGGTTGATTCGGTTAAATACGATGATTTGACTTCTGAAGCAAACGAAGAGCCAAGCGAAAAAATCGCCGCGCGCGTGCAAGCGGCAAGAGAAATTCAGCAAAAGCGCTTCGCAGGGACTGATATCTTTTGCAATGCGCAGATGGACCAGGAGGCAATACGCAAATATTGCGTTTTAAATAACGAATGTTCGCTTTTATTAGAGCGCGCATTTAACTCGCTTAATATGAGCGCACGTGGATATAACCGCGTGTTAAAGGTTGCGCGCACTATTGCTGACTTAGATGCAAGCGAGCAAATTTTGCCCAGGCACGTTGCCGAAGCTATTGGCTACAGAAATCTTGACAGGAAATATTGGGGACGCTGATTATGACTTTTTTTGAAATACTTGTTTTAGCGGTAGGACTTTCGATGGACGCCTTTGCAGTTGCAATTTGCAAGGGACTTTCGGTAAAGCAATTAAAATTAAAGCACGCACTCATCGTTGGCGCGTACTTTGGCGGTTTTCAGGCGTTTATGCCGCTTATCGGCTATTTTTTAGGCTCAGGCTTTTACACTTTTATCGAAAGCTTTGACCACTGGGTAGCGTTTATTCTGCTTGCGCTTATAGGCGGAAATATGATACGCGAAGCTTTTAGCAAGGAGGAAGAAGAATGTTCGGAATGTAACTCGTTTGCATTTAGGACTATGCTTCCGCTTGCACTTGCAACAAGCATTGACGCGCTTGCCTCGGGCATTGCAATTTGTTCGATTTCCTTGCCAAAAATGCTGCTTTGCGCCGCTTGCATTGGAGTAATAACCTTTAGTTTATCGAGCATTGGCGTATTTGTGGGCAACAAGTTTGGTCAAAAATACAAATCGCGAGCCGAATTTATTGGCGGAGTTATTTTAATTTTTCTTGGTACAAAGATGCTGCTTGAGGGCTTGGGAATAATTGGATAGATAGCAATCGATAGTTAGAAGAATTTTATGAAAAAGTGCCCAATCTGCAAAATGACAGTGGCAGATATGTGTGAATGTCCTGTTTGCAAAGCTAATTTAGTAGATGAAGAATCTTTTGAAGGCAAAGGCGAAACATATAAATTAAATAAATTTTTCTTACCTTTTTTTATAAAAAGGTGCTGGTTTTTTATTTGTTGTTGTGCGCTTATATTGTTAAAAATATTATTTTTTGGCATTGATTTTAATATTTCCATTCTACTAACCCTATTACTTTTGTTTATGACGTTAATGGGATCTCTTTTTCCGGAAAGATTAAA
>JAZSMS010000122.1:0-5550 GCA_045536015.1 Clostridia bacterium | reverse complement strand
TATGGACAATATTTTTGCAAACAGATTAAAAGATTTATCTAATCAGTCATTGCGCAACGGCAAGTTTACGTTTACTAATTTTTTATCACTTGACGAGCTTAGCACGCTTAAAGACTGCGAGCGCGAGCTTGGTCATTTTTCACTTTTGGGTGGTGCGGACGGATGCGAAAGAGTTGTTGCCCGCTTTGGTTCAGCAAGCGAGCTTGGATACGAGGTTGACTTTCCCATAGAGTGTATTTTAGTTAAGCCAAGGTTAAAAAAGTTTGCCGATGAGCTTTCGCACCGTGACTTTTTAGGTGCTTTAATGAACCTTGGCATTGAGCGCGCGTGCATTGGCGATATAATTGTAAAAGATTCCACTGCTTACGTGTTTGTACTTGATAAAATGGCAGATTTTGTTTGTGATAATCTGACAAAAGTTAAGCATACCGTCGTTTTTGCCGAAAAATCTTTACCGCCTGAAAGCGATCAGCTTTTTACGCTTGAAGAAAAAACGATTATAATTTCTTCACTCAGATTGGATTGTGTTATTTCAGCTCTTTATAACCTTTCGCGCAGTGATTCCTCTTCCCTATTTGCCAACAAAAAGGTGTTTGTGCAAGGTAAAGTGTGTGAAAACACCTCACACCAAATTAAGAAGGGCGAAGTTATTTCCGTACGCGGCGCGGGTAGGTTTATAATTGATAACGTGTGCGGTCAAACTAAAAAGGGCAGGCTTTGCCTTAATTTAAAGATTTATAAATAAAACTGTTGTCAAAAAGAATTTTTTGGGTTATAATTCTAAAGTAATATTATGGACGCTTATTGAAGAAAGCCTTTTTTCGCCTTTTCAGAAAGTCGGCGGTTGATGCAAGCCGATAAGGAGTTTTTTGGCATTTCCGCTTCAACAGTCCTTTGCGAGAGCAAAAGTTTTGCACACTTTACAGTGCTTACAAAGTGGCTCGCTTATGCGGCGGGCAATTTGGGTGGCAACGCGGAGTCTATTCGTCCCATATTCAGGGATAATAGGCTTTTTTATATTTTTAGGAGGATTTAAAAATGCTTGATATTAAATTTTTAAGAGAAAACCCCGAAATTGTTAAGCAAAACATCAAAAACAAGTTTCAGGATTCCAAGCTCCCCCTTGTTGACGAGGTTATTGAGCTTGACAAGGAAAACAGACAGACTATCCAAAAAGCTGACGAGCTTAGAGCAAACCGCAATAAGTTTTCTAAGCAAATAGGTGCTTTAATGGCTCAGGGCAAGCGTGAAGAAGCCGAAGAAATGAAGCAGCTTGTTACCCGCCACGGTGAAGAGCTTGCCGCACTTGAGGTACGCGAGGCTGAGCTTGCCGAAAAAATTAAAAAGATAATGATGACTATTCCTAATATTATCGACCCTTCGGTACCTATCGGAAAAGACGATTCGGAAAACGTTGAGCTTGAGCGCTTTGGTGAACCTGTTGTTCCTGACTTTGAAATTCCTTATCATTCCGAAATTATGGAGAGCTTTGCAGGCCTTGACTTAGATTCGGCTCGCCGAGTTGCAGGTAACGGATTTTACTACTTAATGGGCGATATTGCACGTCTTCATTCATCAATTATCTCCTATGCACGCGATTTTATGATTGATCGCGGCTTTACCTACTGCATTCCCCCGTTTATGATTCGCTCTGACGTTGTTACTGGCGTTATGAGCTTTGCCGAGATGGACGCTATGATGTATAAGATCGAGGGTGAAGATTTATATCTTATCGGCACAAGCGAACACTCAATGATAGGTAAGTTTATTGACCAAACTATTAAAGAAGACTCATTACCGCAAACATTAACAAGCTATTCACCCTGCTTTAGAAAAGAAAAGGGTGCACACGGCATTGAAGAACGCGGTGTTTATCGTATTCACCAGTTTGAAAAGCAAGAAATGATAGTTGTTTGCCGTCCCGAAGAAAGCCCAATGTGGTTTAATAAGCTTTGGCAAAATACAGTTGACCTTTTCCGCAGCCTTGATATTCCCGTTCGCACGCTTGAATGCTGCTCGGGTGATTTAGCCGACTTAAAGGTTAAATCGGTTGACGTTGAGGCTTGGTCTCCAAGACAAAAGAAGTACTTTGAGGTTGGCTCGTGCTCTAACCTTGGCGACGCGCAGGCACGCAGACTTCGTATTCGCGTTAGCGGCGAAAATGGCAAATACTTTGCTCACACTCTTAACAACACCGTTGTTGCACCGCCAAGAATGCTTATAGCATTTTTAGAGAACAACCTTTGCGCCGACGGAACCGTAAATATTCCTGAAGCACTTCGCCCATATATGGGCGGTAAGGAAAAGCTTATTCCTGCAAAATAATATAATAAAAGCCCGATTATTCGGGCTTTGTTTTTTGATGCAAAAAAGCAGAGCAAAGCGCTCTGCTTAATTTTTATTAAACTATTCGTCTTCCCCAAGAGAAGTGCGTTTTGTAATAGTTTGAAGAAAGATCTGATATGACAACACAGTAAGCCGAGCCGGACGAAGCGTGAATAAACTTGCCGTTACCGATATAAATTCCTGCATGATCTGATAAATCAGAATCATCTACTTTAGTGTTAAAGAATACTAAATCGCCGGGGATAAGGTCGCTCATTGAGTTTATCTTTTGTCCCTTTTGCTGATAGCCCTGCTGATATGCAGTACGCAAAAGCGTAATTCCAAAGTGCTTATAAACGTAATACGTAAAGCCTGAGCAGTCAAAACGGTTGGGACCTGTTGAGCCAAGGTTATAAGGTCTGCCAAGATAGTTTTGTGCATATTGAGCTATCTGTACGCCAAGCGCCGCGTTCGAATCAACGGGTGTCGAGTTAACGTTTCCTCCCGACGAACCCGATGAGCCTGAATACATAGTTCCGCCAAGCTTAGCATATTTACTGTCGATATATCCAATAGTGCCCGCGGCAGTTTTTACCTTGTACCACGACTGTGAATCATCAAGAAGTGAAAGTACCGTGCCGTTTTTAACGGTTGCCACGATTTTTTGGTCAGTTCCAGGTCCTTTACGGATATTAAGTTTGCCAGTAATTCCCGTTACAGTACAGGTAGTATAGCTTGTTCCCTTTTTAACGTAGTCTTTATGGGCATAAGCCTTTGTGCCGTTTTTAAGCTTAATATAATACCAATCTCCGCTCTGACCAATTACACTAAAGGTTGTTCCTTTAGAAACGGTACTTATTTTAGTAGCACTTGTAGAGGGGTTTGCACGAAGATTAAGGTTAGACTTTGCCGATCCGGTCCACGCGGCAAATGCATCGCCTAATACTGTTGCCGCGCCGTGCTCACTACCAATTGTAATATACTTTTTAAAAATGTATCCTTCTTTTTCGCCGAATCTGATTTTAAACCAGTCACCGCTACCGGATATAACCTGAACTTCTTTATCATTTTCAAGCTTTGCAACTATTTCCGAGGTTATGTCGGCGCTTTTACGGATATTAACAACACCGTCAATATCAACAGTCTTGCCCGTTATACCTAAAAGCTCGCCTTTTGTAATATACTTTGTTAAAACGTAACCGGTCATACCGTTTTCGGTTTCAACGTAATACCAACCGTCGCGCTCAAAGTATATAAAAACTGCAGAAGCACGCGTAACAACGTCAATTATTTCGCTTTGCGTATCGGGTTGCTCGCGAATATATAACTGTGTGCGAACGTTAACCTGCGCCGTAGTACAGCCTGCTGCGTGAATTGCCGCTAAAACAGCATCTTCACTTTCGCCCTCAAGACCGCTATCTGCCGCAAAGGCATCAACTGCGGCTTGAGTTATTTCGCCAAAATGGTCGGTAAGCGCAGCGGTAAAATAGCCGTATCTGTTTAAAATATACTGTATTTCAAACGGTGGATAGTAATAAAATGTTTCTTCGCCCGATTCGCCTTCTTCAAGTTCTTCGGTATTTTCTTCGACAAACTCTTCTTCAGTCTTTTCGGCATAAGCCGTCATAATAACGCCTTGAAAAAGCATTACTGTCGCAAGAAAAACAACTGCTAATTTTTTAATCATATATAGGTCCTTTCGGATTTTTGTAACAAAGTTGTAATAATTATATCATATTATACAAACCTCTGTCAAGCATATAAAAAAACTACCGAATTTCTTCGGCAGTTTATTTTTTAGTGATTTTCTTCGTTATTATAATATGCGGTGTCCTTTTCTTCAGGTATCCACGCATCATCAAAGCGGATAAGAATATTTGCACTTTTAATATTCTTTTGAAGCTTTTTAATATTAACGTCTTTTACTGCAACATTATCCTCTATTGCAATAAGCGCCGCAAACAATTACGTCGTAATTACCTTTTTTTGAAAATTTCTCTAACAAATTTCACAACAACTTCTTTTATTATTCAATACGTTTTATAACGTTTTCAAAAACTTCTTTATTCTCTCTGCTAAAAGTTTATGTCCCGCTTCGTTAAAGTGAAGACCATCGGTAGTATACTTTTCTCTTTGCGCCTTGTTGTTTACGTTAATTTCAAAATCATTAAACATATCAAGCACTGGCACATTATGCTCTAAACATTTTTCTTTTATTGCCTCAACATAAACGTAAAGCGGATACTTATTGTCAGCGCTTCCCTTACGCTCATCGTTTGAAGGCTGCGAATCAGTATATCCCTCCCTAAAGCAATGTGCAGGCGTTGCAAATGCAAGACGAGAGGATGGATAATTTTCTTTTAGCGTTGTTAAAAGATACTCAAGCGCACCGTAAAAAGTCGTAGGTGTTTTATCCGTAGGCTGACCTAAGGGCGCATCGCCGTGAATATAATCGTTTACACCGCCGTAGACAAAAATCAGGTCGGCAGGAAACAAAGCAAAAACTCGGCCGCAAAAATATAAGTCGTGCGCTGCGCGAGGGCTGGGTTTAGATTGATATGCAATACGCGTTCCGCTTACACCGTAATTATACGCTTCTTTAAGCTGACAATCATTTTTAATAATAGTAGAAAATCTGTCCTTTTCGTTTTGATTAAGTCCATAACCAAACGTTATTGAATCACCAACAAAGCTAATTGTTTTGCCTTTAAAATCCATTTTACACCTCATAAGATTTTTAATTTTTTTTAAATTATAACACAAAAAAATTTTTTGTAAATATAATAATTTACAAAAAGCTTTTTTTGAGATAAAATATAAACATAATCGGAGGTGTTTTTTATGGTTAAACACGTTATTTTATGGAAATTAAAAGAAGAAGTTAATAAAGAAGAAGTTAAAGCAAACGCAAAAAAGGCTCTTGAAGCTCTTGAAGGAAAAATCGACGGTCTTATAAGCATTAAGGTTAATACCTGCAGTCTTGCATCATCAAACGCAGATATGATGCTTGATTCGCTTTTTGTTAGCGAAGAAGCACTAAAGGCTTATTCTGTTCATCCTTTGCATCAAGCCGCCGCAAATACGTTTGTACGCCCCTTTACTGCCGAGCGTTTTTGCCTTGATTTTGAGGAATAATAAATGAAGCGTATCCTAACCGTTCAGGATTTATCCTGCGTTGGAAAATGCTCGCTTACGGTCGCACTTCCTATTATCTCGGCTCTTGGA
>JAZSMS010000050.1:0-10622 GCA_045536015.1 Clostridia bacterium | reverse complement strand
GGCAATTTCGGCAGTAATAACACCGTTGCCTTTAACCTGCGCAAAGTCACGCACGCGTTTTAAAAGGCGGTTAGCAACACGGGGAGTCCCGCGCGAGCGAAGAGCAATAGCCATAGCGCCTTCGGGCTCAATCGGAATATCCAAGATGGATGCACTTCGGGTAATAATCTTTGCAAGATTTTCCGGAGAATACATCTCAAGTCGGCAAATAACGCCAAAGCGGTCGCGGAGGGGAGAGGTAAGCATTCCTGCACGGGTTGTTGCACCTATAAGCGTAAAATGCGGCAGACTGAGGCGCACGGAGCGCGCAGAAGGACCTTTACCTATCATTATATCAAGTGCAAAGTCTTCCATAGCTGGATACAAAACTTCCTCAACGCTACGGTTTAAGCGATGAATTTCGTCAATAAATAAAATATCGTTTTCGTTTAAATTTGTTAATATTGCGGCAAGATCTCCGGGACGCTCGATTGCAGGGCCGCTTGTAATGCGGATAGAAACTCCCATTTCCGACGCAATTATGTTAGAAAGCGTTGTTTTACCAAGTCCGGGAGGTCCATATAAAAGAGTATGGTCAAGTGCTTCGCCGCGCTCTTTTGCGGCAGAGATAAAAATCTCTATCATTTCTTTAACTTTTTCTTGACCGATATAGTCATTTAGAGTTTTTGGTCTTAAAGAATTTTCACTGTCAAAATCTTCTTCCATCAACCCTGCGGTTATAATTCTTTCGTCTTCCATTTTTATCTCCTATCGAGATTTTTTAAAACTTGTTTTATAATTTCTTCGGTGCTTGAACAATTTGCGGCTATTGCATCAACTGCTTTTGTTGCCTCGCCAGCAGAATAGCCAAGTGCGGTAAGTGCGTAAATTGCATCTGCAGAATATGTATTACTCTTTGGTGTGGTTGAAACTGAAGACGAACCTTGCGAGATAAATTCATCATTATCAACCTTTTCGCGAAGCTCAAGTACGAGGCGTTGAGCGGTCTTTTTTCCAATGCCGGGAACCTTGCAAAGTGCAGCATAGTCGCCTGTAACTAAAATTAAAGCAAGATCGCGTGCTGAAATTGCCGAAAGCACCTGAAGAGCGCTTTTAGGACCAATTCCGCTAACGGAAATAAGCCGCAAAAACATTGTGCGTTCTTCTTTTGAAGCAAAGCCAAAGAGAATTATAGCATCCTCACGAACGTGCTGATAAGTGTAAATTTTTGCTTTTTCGCCTAAAGTAACGGACGAAGAAACAGAAGTTGTACATTGAATATAATACCCAACGCCGCCTGCATCAATAACTATGCCCTCGGGGGTAATTTCGTCAACAATACCGTTAATAAATGCGTACATAAAAACCTCTACCTAATTTTAAATTGCGCACCCAATTTACCTGAATGTGCGTGGCATATAGCCGCCGCAAGAGCGTCGGCAGCATCGTCGGGGCGCGGAACCTTATCGAGTGATAAAAAGTGCATTACCATTTGTTGCACCTGATGTTTGTCTGCTCTGCCGTAGCCGACTATCGCTTGCTTTATCTGCAGGGGAGTGTATTCGTATAACTCGCTTGTCTTTAGCGAAGCCGCCGCCAAAATCACACCGCGCGCCTGCGCAACGTTTATTGCAGTTGTGGTGTTATTGTTAAAAAACAGTTCTTCAACAGCAATAGCGTCGGGCTTATAGCGGTCAATTACCGTACAAACGTCAGAAAAAATGTTTTTCAGCCTAACGGGCGTCGGCATTTTTGCGGGAGTTGAAATTACACCGTAGTTAATAAGCTTATGTTTGTGACCATCGGTAGAAATAACTCCAAACCCCAAAGTAGCTAAACCGGGGTCAAAGCCTAAAATAATCATAAAAACACCTATTCAAAATTTCAGCGCCCTTTTTTGAGCGCTGAATAAAAGATATTAAAGCTTGTCAGAAGCTAAAAGACCGTAATAGATCATATCAACGGGCTCGCCGTCAACTAAAATGTCAGAAAGCATAATGCCTTCTTTTCTAAAACCCAATTTTTCGGCAAGCTTTTGTGCAGGGTAGTTATCTTTATCAATACGGGCATAAAGCTTTGCAAATTCAAGATTTTTAAAGTAAGTGTTGGTTATCATTTCGTTAGAGGTACGGAAAGCAATACCGCGACGAAGGAATTCTTCGTTGCCGATTATAATATAATATTCGCCCTTGCGGTTATCATCGTCAATATTAACAAGACCGATTAAACCGATAGGATATTTGTTTCCGCCTTCTTCAACTGCGTAGATAACGTAATCGTCCCTCGTCTTATCTAAAAGTGAACGCTGAAACCATTGATTGCCTTCGTTTTCGGTTTTTGGAAGATAGCCGTGAAAGCCTTTTGTGCGAATTTTATTGTTTGCCCAATAAACAAGATAAGGAATATCCGCACGCTCAATTTTTCTGATGCTAAGTCGATAACTAACCATTATTTTCACCTCAAAATACAATGTTTTATATATTGTTTTATATATTATATCAAATTTTACAAAAAATGCAATCCTCAATTTTACTATTATGCATATTTTTATCCGTTTTTTTATATATTTATTGCAGAAGAAAACTTCAAGGGGGATTTTTTATGGATTGCAAAAACGAAATTATTAAGTTTGATGCCGTTGATACAAAGAAAATTGTTACGTCCGTAAGCGGAAAAGAAGCTGTTTCACAAAATGCTCAGGTACTTTCGTGCATAGCCAGTGCTTCTTGCGGAAGATGCGAAACCTTAAACGGCGAGGCTATAGCAGAGGGTGTTGTAAGATTTACGGTTTTATTAAATGATGAAGGCGAAATAAAAATTTGTGAGCACACCGAACGCTTTGCAGTAAACGAGAGAATAGACGGTGTTTTTCCAAAAACAAAAATGCTATCTTGCGCAAATGCCCAGAATGTAAAGGCAATAATTGAGGCAGGAAGCTTGCATTTATCAAGTATGGTAGAAATTTGCGCAACGCTTATTTCAAGCAACGAATATGAGGTTTGCAGTGAACTTACCGGCGAAGATACGATAAAAAAAGGCGAGGAAATTTGCTTTAGTAACGTCAATTTTGCAAGTAATCTGCGCTTTTCGGCAAATGGGGAAACCGTGCTTTCACCACGCTTGCCCGAAGTTGAACGCGTGCTTTCAACAAGCGCATCTGCTTTTGTAGAAGAAGCACATATTTCGGCAGGACAGCTTGTGTTTGGTGGCAGCATTTTGCTTCAGACGGTTTATCTTGCACTTGACGAATATGAGCCAATCGTTCAGGTTACCGATAAAATAGGTTTTTCGCAAATTATTGACGTTGACGCTGACGATGCAACGCCCGAGATTAATCTTTGTGTAGAAGAAATTTCTGCTTCGGTAAACACTTCAGAAACAGGACAGAGAAATATTATTTCTTATTCGGCAATGCTTTGCGGATATGCACTTTCGTTTGATAAAAAGACGGTTGAAATTATTGATGATGCATTTTCTACAACGCATCACGTTGAATGTGTAAAAAAGAAGATTGATGCATCACTGCTTGAAGAAAAAATTTCAAACAAGCTTAATCAGCATTTTGACGTGCGTCTTCCTGCGGGAAAAACACCTATTGCCCGAATAAATTCTGTAAATTTTATTCCGTTTGCGTGCAAGGTTCAAATTGATATGGGCAGGGTTATTATAGAAGCAAGCGCTGAAGTAAGCGTTATTTACACTGCGGCAGGAACGAATGCACTTGACGGTTTTAACGTAAATGTACCGATAAGAATTACATATGACGATATGGCACTTAAAGACGTAGAAAAGGCGCTTGTAAAGATTAATTTACTTGAGATGCAGGCAATGCTAAGTTCAGGAAACGAAATAGAAATCCGTGCCGCAATTTTGGCAGAACTTATACCGTTTGTGCGTAGAGAAAAAGAAATAATTTCGGAGATTAAAATTGGTCAAAAGCGCGAGCCGGAGGAGTTTGGTCTTGTAATTTATTTTGTTAACGAAGGCGAAACACTTTGGGATATTGCCAAAAAATTTGCGCTTTCGGAGGAAGAGATTCTTGCAATAAACCCCGATATATCCGAAAACGTTAAAAAAGGTGATAAACTTTACATTTTCAGACAGTTAAAAGTATGTTAAAAAATATAAATAAGGCAAAAACGTTAGTTTTTGCTTTATTTTTTTAAAAAGTGTGTTATAATATAATAAATTTTGTTTAATTTAGGGGGCATTTATGGCACGTCCTACCGTTATTTTAATTGATTTGGCAAACTTAAGACAAAATTTAATAAATATAAAATCAAGCGTAAATTCAAAAGTAATGATGCTTGTAAAGGCGGATGCATATGGTCACGGTGCGGTAGAATGTGCCAAACAAGCCCAAACGGTTGGTATAGACTATCTGGGTGTTGCCGCGGTTGAAGAAGGGATAGAACTGCGTCAAAACGGCATTAATTTACCAATTTTATCACTTGGACCTATTCCGATTGGCAGCGAAGAAGAATGTGTTAAATTTGATATCGAGCAAGCGGTTGGTTCTAAAGAAGAAGTTGAAAGACTTTCTTGTTTTGCGCAAAAAAACAAAAAAGCACTTGGCGTACATATAAAAATTGAAACTGGTATGCACCGAACGGGCGTGCGCACGGGCGAAGAATTAGAAAAACTTTTAAATACAATCAAACAGAGCGAATATATAAAAATAAAAGGCGTGTTTACGCATTTTGCGCAGTCGGATACTTTTGATAAAGCCTATACCGATATGCAGGTTAAGGAATTTAAAAAAGCGATAGAGCAAATTAAAAATTCTGTTGGATACTGCGGTATTATTCATGCTTCTAACAGTGGCGGAATTTTATCTTATCCCGAATATACATTTGATATGGTGCGCGCAGGAATTGCGTGCTATGGCTATTATCCTTCGGCTAAAACTAAAAAAACAATAGAATTAAAACCCGTTTTATCCTTAAAAACGGCAATAGTTGCTGTAAATGATCTAAAAAAGGGCGAAAGTGTTAGCTATGGCTCACGCTTTACAGCACAAAAGGATATGCGCATGGCGGTTATTCCGGTAGGCTATGGTGACGGATATAAACGCTTGCTTTCCAATAAAGGCGAGGTTTTGCTTAATGGAAAACGCACAAAAATTTTAGGCACCGTTTGTATGGATATGACGATGATAGACGTAACAGATATCCCTGCAAAGGTTGGCGACGAAGTACTTTTAATCGGAAATGACGGAAAAAATTCGATTACTGCTGACGAGCTTGCCGAAATTTCGCAAACCATAAGCTATGAAATATTGCTTTCGTTTACCTCGCGCGTTCCAAAGGTTTATTTAAATGAATAGTTCAAAAATAGGCAGAGAGGCTCGCAGGGCGCTTACAAAAGAGCAAAGAAAAGAATTTTCGAGGCTAATTTGCCAAAAAGTACAAGGTTTTATAAAAGACGGCGACGTTGTTATGCTCTATAACGCCTTTGACGGCGAGGTGGAGGTCAAAGAAATTAAGGCAACAAAAGTTATTCTTCCTACCATTGAGGGCGAAAAAATTGTTCCTAAAGAAAAAACGTCGCAAGTAACTGTTGGAAGATACAATATAAACGAACCCGTTGGAAATGAATATAAAGGTAAAATAGATGTTTTTGTAGTTCCTATGTGTGCTTTTGACAGAAAAATGATGCGCGCGGGCTTTGGAAAAGGCTATTATGACAGACTTTTGTTTGATAAAAAAGGATTAAAAATAGGCGTTGCATTTTCCTGCCAGGAACAGCCTGAAATTTTTAAAAAATCTACTGACGTTAGCATGGACGTAATTATTACCGAAAAGGAGATAATCAAATGAAGAATTTTGTAATTTTAACGCTTAAACTCTTACTTGTATGCATTGCAACAAGTGCAGTTTCGTTTATAACGATGGCGCTTGTAATGGGTGGTAATATTGACCTTATTTACAAGGTGCTTATAAGCATTCTTTTTATTGCTTTTACTGTTTTACTTACGTGGAACAATACTTACCATCGCGGTATAGATGATGCAAAAAAGAAACAAAACAAGGCATACAAAGGCTTTTTGGCAGGCGCTATTGCAATGCTTCCTATGGTTATAGTAACGGTTGCGTATATGTTTGTAACGTACAACGGCTTTTTGCGCGAAGCAAGTGTTAAAACTGCAGAGAGCTTGTATTTGGTTTTGTACTTTGTTTTTATTGCGTATTGTCCCGTTTTATCAAGCTTTATAAACTTTAATCCTGCGCTTAGTATTGATTTTTCACAACCTGCAATTTTGCATATAAATGATATTACAATGCCAAATGCCGTAAACGCACCTTTGTTTTTCATTCCTATCGTAATTTTTATTCTTGTTGCAGGAATTGGTTATATTTACGGTTATCGCGCACAAAACAACCTTGTTAGAGGAATAAAAAAATAACTGTTGAAAAACGGCGAGAAATGTGATATTATAATGAAAAATAAATTTTTACTTAAGATTATAAGCGGTAAGCACAGGGGAAAAGGCCTTTTTTCACCCCCTGATTTTTCTGTTCGCCCAACAAGCGCGCGCGTCAAAGAATCGCTTTTTAATATTATAAGAAACGATTTATTTGCCGCCGATTTTCTTGATTTGTTTGCGGGAAGCGGTCAAATTGGCTTTGAAGCGCTGTCTAACGGTGCTAACGTTACGTTCTGCGATAAAGATGTATCACTTGTCAGAAAAAACGCACAGCATTTAGGCGTTGATGCAAATATTTTGCAGGGCAGTTTTGATTTTGTTTTAAAAACGCTTTGCAAAACGCAAAAATTTGATTTTATTTTTGCCGATCCGCCGTATGACGACGGCTTGTACGAAGATATTATTAAAAACGCACTACCTCTTTTGAAAGAAGATGGTGTGTTGGTATTAGAACATTCAAGCGACTATGCGCTTCCTACCGTTTTAAACTGCAAAGTTGTTTCGGTGCGTAAATATGGCAGTCGCAGCCTTACTTTCCTTGGAGGAGAAAGATGAAAACTTTTATCTATCCGGGTAGCTTTGACCCGATAACGCTTGGGCATGTTGACATAATTAATCGTGCCTCTAAAATGGCGGATAAGCTTATTGTTGCGGTTATGAATAACCCCGAAAAGAAATACTTTTTTTCGGTTGAAGAACGCGTTGATATGATAAAAAAATCAATAGCACATTTGGACAATGTAGAAGTTGATTATTCCGACGGACTTATGGTTGATTACATGAAGAAAAAAGGCGCTATTGCCGCAATAAGAGGCTTAAGGGCGGTAAGCGACTTTGAATACGAGCTTCAATGGGCAACGTTTAACCAAAAGCTCGATTCTGACTTTCAGGCAATATTTTTAATGGCAGATTCCGAACATAGCTTTTTAAGTTCAAGTATTGTCAGACAGATTGGTTGCCTTGGCGGTGATTTGTCAAAGATGATACCAATCCAAATACACGATTTTGTTAAGCAAAGACTTATTGATAATAAATAAAGGAGAAAATTTATGGAAAGCGTAGTTATAAACCTTATTAACGAGCTGGAAAGAGAACTTACCCAAACAAAGAAAGGAATGTTTTCGTACAAATCACTTGTTGATGTTGATACTTGTCTTGACATTCTTGACGAGCTTAGAGAAAGCCTTCCGACAGAGATTGAACGAGCACAAAATATTATGAAAGAAAGACGTCAGATTTTAATTGACGCCGAAGAAGAAGCAAAGCAGTGCATCGCTGCCGCACAACAGACTGCAGACGAAATGGTTGCCGAGCACGAAATTACCCGCAATGCAGAAAATGAAGCAAAGCTTATTTTAGATAATGCGCGCCAAAGCGCAAAAGAGGTTAAGCTTTCGGCTAAAAATTATGCGGTTGACCTTTTAAGCGAGCTTAATGACCGTATGGTAGAAACACAGCAACAAATTGCTCAGGACCTTGAGGACTTTAAAAAATAAGACTTTTTCCGCCCTAATTGACAGAAAATTATTACTAAAACGGTAATAATTATTGGCAAAAACAGGGCGGTTTTTATATATATATAACAAAGAAAAAACGATATTATGCCGCACAAAATTCTGTTTAAGATAAATTTTGTGCGGTTTATATTTTTAAGTTGACTAAAGCATTGAAAAATAACACAAAGTCCGCCAAAAGAAAGTAAAAAACTTATCAAAGGTAAAGATGTGTCGGAAGAAAAATTACTTAACGCTTTTATGCCACTTGTAAATTCAAAAATACCGCTTATTATAGCTGCCCAAAATTTGTTTTTAATAAAGCGCGTAAAGAGAGAAGAGATAAGCGAAAAAAGTATCATGTTTCCGCAAACGTTAAAAATAGCGGTTACGCTTTCGCTAACTGGCTCGCCGTGCTTAACGTTAAGCTCAGCTTCGCAAAGAGTTTTTGGTTTAGTTAAAATTACAAAAATAAAAAAAGTACACAAATTTATAATAAAAAGCGCAACGCCGTCTTGACCGGAGAATAAAATTCCGTTTCCTACGGTTGATAAGATAAAAACCGAACTTGCCGAATAACAAACGTTTGCAAAATATTCTTTGTTAGGAGAATTTTTATAAACGTCTTCTACAATTCTACTGCCAAGCGGAAAACCACACAAAACGCTTATAAAAATACTAAAAGCACTTGTGCTTGGAAGCGATAAAAAAGAGGTTATAGGTTTAAAAAGCTTTGAAAAAAACTTATCTGCGCCAAGGTTAAGCATATACTTACTTATTATAAAAAACGGCAAAAGTGTAGGTAAAACGTTTTTTGCCCACAAAAAAATTGTTTGATTTGTTATCTCGACAGTATTTTTAGGTTCGATAAGGCATAATACTATAAGAATAATAAATAAGATCACTTAAATCACCGTTATAAACTTATTTTTTGAAAGGCGCATTTATGAAAAAAGTAGGAGTTGCTCTTGGCGGAGGAAGCGCGCACGGCGTAGCACATCTTGGAATTTTGCAGGTTTTTATTGAAAATAAAATTCCTATTGATTTTATAAGCGGGTGCTCTTCCGGCGCAATAGCCGCGGCACTGTTTGCAACAGGAAGCGATATGTATCTTGCAGGAAAGCTTTGTGCAAGCATTGATGTATCCTCGTTTATTGATATAACGATACCTCATTATGGCTTTGTAAAGGGTAAAAAGGCGGAAGAACTTGTAAATATGCTGACAAAAGGAAAGAATTTTGAAGATTTAACAACCCCAAAACTTTCTGTTGTGGCTTGCGATATGTTAAAGGGTGAATGTGTTGCACTTTCTTCGGGAAATATAGCACGTGCGTGCCATGCGAGCTTTGCTATACCGGGAATTTTTGAGCCCATTGAAACTGAAGAAATGATGCTGATTGACGGCGGTGTTGTAACGAGAATACCCGTTAAAGAGGTTAAAGAAATGGGTGCACAGTACGTTATAGGTGTTGACGTCGGATATCAGGGCTGGGGACATAAAAAACCTAAAAACATATTAGAAATAATGATGAATGCGTTTGAAATGAGCGATTGGCAAAACACTTCGCGCGTTTATGACGAATGTGACGTTATGATAAATCCTGATTTAAGGGATATTCCTATGGATAATCTTTCAATGGCAGAAGAAACGGTTGCGCTTGGCAGGCAAGCGGCAGAAAAAGTAATAGATAAAATAAAATTAGATTTAGGCATATAAAAAAAGCACCTTAAGGTGCTTTTTTTATTAACCCAATAGTAAAATCTTCGTTGCCTTTTAGGCAAGAGAATATCGAATAAACCTCAGTTGCCTTTAAATCGATTTCGGTAATTTGCGTTTTGTAATCAAGCGGTGAGATATAAAAATTTTTTGCTAGCTTTAAAATTTGCTCGCTTTGTTTGTTTATTGCAAGAAGACGAGCTTTTTGATGGTTTTTTATTGCATAATCCAGTTTTTCTTTAGTTATATCAAGCAACGCACAGCATAAAATGCGCGAAATGCGCGAGTAAGTGTAGCGCTTGCTTTTAATTGAATGTATTAAATCATCAATATTCTCGGCAGATAAAATTTCTGCCTTTATCTTATACTCAAGTCCTTCAGAAACCCCGCAGATTAAAGATAATTCTTCGGTCGTCATTGAGATAAGCTTGTATTTTATAATAGGGAAGAACTCGTTAAAATAAAGCGGTTTTGCTTTTATCGGGTGCATTTGCGGGTTAAAAATATCGTTTCTGATTTCGCTTGCCGAGGCAAAAGAAAAATCACGTTTAATTGTAAGTGGAATAATAGGGGAATTTATCTTTTTTAAAGCGCGTAAATATTCAACGCCAAGCATATTGTTGGCACGCGTCTGTTCAATGAATTCCGTGCTTGCAGTGCCATAGGAAGCACCGTTTTTGAGTTTTTCGCGGCAAAATGTGTTTTCGAGCGCAATTTGTTTTAAAATAGAAATATCACCGCATTCCGAGCCAAAGCAAAGATGCGTGCAACCGACAGCCTGAGCAATTAAAACACCGCCTAAAGCAAAAAATTCTGCTGATTGTAATGCAAAAACGGTAGGAAGCTCAAAAACTGCATCGGCACCGGCTTCAATAGCGGCTTTTGCACGGGAAAACTTGTCAAAAACAGCATTTTCCCCACGCTGAACAAAGTTTCCGCTCATAATGCAAACAATAAAATCTGCACCGCTTAAAGCACGAGCCTGCTCAATTTGATACTTGTGACC
>JAZSMS010000046.1:0-9812 GCA_045536015.1 Clostridia bacterium | reverse complement strand
AAGTAGGCACGTACTTATGTCCGCATTCCTTGCACTGATAATACCCCGCGACCTGCTCAATTTTTATAGCAAAACCAACTCCAATAATAGCGGGAACAAAGCCCGAGAACATAATTATTACCCTTTGCCAATCCTCCATAGGTAACAGTGCCGCAACAAAAATCGGTACCATTAAAATTATCAACGAGAGTATTCCTACTATCCACTCAAGTGCAAGCAAGGTTCTATCTGCCTGCTCTTTTTCTCTTATAAGCTCTAAAATTTTTTCTTCCGAATTATCCACTAAAACAACCTCCCCGTTTAATAAATCAGTTACGCTGATTTTTAAAATTTTACAAAGCGAAAGCATAATTGAAGAATCTGGCATTGCTCTGCCCGTTTCCCATTTAGAAACAGCTCTGTCGGTAACGTTTAATTGCTCTGCTAACTGCAGCTGCGTTAAGCTGTTTTCTTTTCTCTTTTCTGCAATAAACTTTCCAATCTTTTCTTGATTCATTTTTTGTCTCCTTTCGCTTTTATTTTACGGGGAATTTATCAAAAAATCAACATACCGTAGGTTGAGTTATATAAATAGGCATATCTATCAAAAGTAGATATGCCTTATTTTTACATTTTACGTATTTCGTCAATCAAAAGACGTATCATTTTTTCAAGCTCACCCGTTGCAAGCATTTCTCCCTTTTTAAATACAACTGCCTTTTCACCCGTACCGCCGCCTGCTATACCTATATCGGCTTCTTTAGCTTCACCGGGTCCGTTAACAACGCAACCCATTATTGCCACCTTAATAGGCTTTTCTATTTCCTTTGTTTCTGCTTTTACCCTATTAACAATTTCTTCAAGCGGAATTCTCGTTCTTGCGCACGTTGGGCACGAAATAATTTCCACTCCTTTTTCAAAAAGGCCAAGCGCACGAAGAATATTCTGTGCGGCATAAACCTCTTGCACGGGGTCGCCCGTTATCGAAACACGGATAGTATCGCCTATATTATCAAGCAAAAGCGAACCTATACCGATAGAGCTTTTGACTATTGCCGTATCAATAGTTCCCGCCTCGGTGACGCCTAAATGAAGCGGATAATCGCACTGCTTACTTAACATTCGGTATGCCGCAACCATTTTTTTAACGTCAGAAGATTTAACCGAAACGGCAATATCATAAAACGAAGCATCTTCAAATATCTTTATATTCTCCATTGCCGATTCAACGAGCGCCTCGGGCGAATTTTCGCCAAAACGCTGACGGACGATAGGTGAAAGACTTCCACCGTTAACGCCGATACGCACGGGAATATTATGCTCCTTAACGCACGCAACAAGCGTTTTTACCGCCTCAGCAGATATGTTGCCCGGGTTTATTCTCAACTTACTTGCACCGTTTTCAACCGCCATAATGGCAAGACGGTGGTCAAAATGAACGTCAGCAACAAGCGGAATAGAAATATTTTTTGTAATTTCTTTAAATGCCTTAGCCGCCTTGATAGTATTAACCGAAGCGCGAACAATCTCGCACCCCGCTTTTTCTAATTCTTTTATCTGTTTTACTGTTGCTTCAACGTTTGAAGTATCAGTATTTGTCATCGACTGAATGGCTATTTTATTGCCCCCGCCGATTTTAACGGTACCTATTTTTATTTCTTTTGTCATTTTTAACTCCTAAAACAACTTAGAAAGCTCTAGTACAAGCATTAATCCCACTATAATAAGCAAGCCCACAGTGTTTATTATACCTTCGACCTTGCGCGGAATATGTTTTTTAGTAATGCCTTCAAATAAGGCAGAAACAAGCCTAAAGCCATCAAGTGCAGGAAGCGGGAGAAGGTTCATTACCGCTAAATTAAGGCTTATTATGCTTAAAAGCTCGGTAATTGCAAGTATTGCAATGCGCACCTTTTCACCTGCATTTTCGCCATATTCAGAAGTATCCTTAACAATTCCGCCTATGGCGCCTATGGTAGAAATCGGCCCCGAAAGTGCCTCGGTACCAAGCTCGCCCGTTACAAGCTGCCAAAGCGTTGTATACATAGTTTTTGTCATATATACGTTATATTTAGCTGAATATCCAAACGCTTGAAATAAATTTTGTTTAATAGGTGCGGTAGAATAACTTATTCCAAGCTTTTGTTCGCCGTCAATATCAACCTTACTGCAAGGATAATTTATTTTTTCACCGTCACGAATAACGGTAACAACAAATTCATCTTTACTTAAAACTTCGCCTTGGAATTGACTTACGTCAACCATCTGCTTACCATCAACAGCATAAACCACGTCACCGGGCTTTGCAACCTCGTATATTGCCGAGCGCGGATCGATAGTTTCTATTTTTGCACCGTTATAGCCAATCGAGGTTATAAGTATCGCAATAAGTAAAAATGCAAAAATGATATTAAAGCCCGCACCTGCAAAGAACAATAATGCGCGCGAATACCATGGCATATTATTCATTGCTTGTGGATCGTCTTTATCCTCATCCTCGCCTAAAAATGAAACAAATCCTCCAAGCGGTATTCCGCGAAGCGAATAGCGAATGTCCGTTTTTTTGCTTACGCGGGAAAATATTTTAGGTCCCATACCTATAGAAAACTCTTTAATTTTAAACTTAAAAAGTCTTCCAACAAGGTAATGACCAAGCTCATGCACCAAAATTAAAATGCCAAGCATTAAAATTGCTATTATCCAAAATGGCCAGTTTGCCAATTAAATGCCCCCTAATCTTTCGCGCACAAGCGCATCTGTCTGATAAATATCGTTAATATCGGGTGTATTTATTATTTCCGTATTAAAAATAGTATGCTCTATCATTTTTGGAATATCACAAAAACGTATCTTTTCTTTTAAAAACAACTCAACCGCAACCTCGTTTGCCGCGTTTAGCGCACAAGGAATATTTCCGCCCATTTTAAGTGCTTCAAAGGCAAGGGCAAGGCACGGGAATTTTTGCGTATCAGGCTCAAAGAACGTAAGCTTTCCTCTTTTGGCAAGATCTAAAAACGAAGCGCCCGAATAAAATCTCTTTGGATATTCAAATGCGTACATAATTGGAAGCTTCATATCAGGCTCGCCCATCTGTGCCATCACGCCACCGTCGGCAAATTCAACGCATGAATGAACTACACTTTCGGGATGAATGACGGGTTTAATTTTGTCGGCATCAACGTTAAAAAGCCACGCCGCTTCAATTACCTCAAGCCCCTTATTCATTAAGGTTGCGCTGTCAATGGTAATTTTTTTACCCATATTCCACGTTGGATGCTTAAGCGCATCGGCAACCGTTACGTTTTCAAGTTCTTGAAGAGTTTTATTTCTAAACGGTCCGCCCGAAGCTGTTAAAATAATATTACGTATTTCGTTTTCCTGATTACCCTGCAAGCACTGAAAAATTGCAGAATGCTCACTATCAACAGGATAGATAATATCACCGTTTTTTCTTGCGGCGTCCATAACGAGTGAGCCACCGCACACAAGCGCTTCTTTGTTGGCAAGCGCTATCTTCTTTTTATGCTTTAAGCCCTCCATTACCGATGGAAGTCCCGCTATGCCAACAACCGAAACCAAGAGCATTTCAGCCTCTTCCATCGCGGCAATTTCAAGATTGCCTGCACAAATTAAGCGTGTCCCCGCAGGCACAAGGTCTTTTATTGATAAGTAAGCCGCCTGATCCTCAATCGAGGCTAAAAGCGGCTTAAATTCGTTTATTTGATTAAGCAATAGCTTTGCGTTGCTCTTTGCCGAAAGGCCGACAACGCAAAACTTTTCGGGATACATTTTTACAATTTCAAGTGCCTGTGTTCCTATCGAACCGGTAGACCCAAGAATCGCTATCTTTTTCATAAAACTCCTGTTCCTATCGCAAGTGCAATAACAAATATCGTGCACGGTATTATGCTATCCATTCTATCCATCGCGCCACCATGACCGGGAATATAGTTTCCGTAATCTTTAACTCCGCAAAAGCGCTTTAAAAGACTTGCAAACAAATCACCTATCTGAGAAAGTATTCCGCAGGCAAATCCAATTAAAAGCCAAATAACAAACGGTATTTGAATGCTTGTAAATATAAACGAAAGCACTGTACCGCATATTCCCCCGCCAATAACTGCCGCTATTGAGCCTGCAACGGTTTTTTTAGGTGAAATTGCAGGACAAAGCTTTTTCTTGCCGAAAAATCTGCCGCCAAAATAAGCAAACGAATCGGATATGCACGCACAAGCTGCAGCAGAGGTAAGTAAAATTTTACCCGTTATTACTTCATTTTTAACGTCATAAACCGAAAGCAACACAAACAGCGTTGCCGGCAAAAGCGGATAAACAAGCATAAAAAGCGAAGCAAGTGCATTTTTAAAATCATGATGCTTTTCAAAAATAACGTACGTTGCAAGCACGCAAAACGATGCTGCGCAAAGCACTATGTACCCTACCGAATCGAAAAACCAAACGGCAGGAAAAATAAGTGCCGTTATACCAAGCATCAAAATAACGTTAACATTGTACCCACCTGCTTTAAACGCACGCGAAATATCAAGCATCATTAGCAGCGATGCCAATATCGTAAGCCCTACAAGTGCCCACGAGCCTATTATTAAAGCCGAAAGCACAAGTGCAATCATAACAAGTGCCGAAACAATTCTTTTTGCAAGATCCATTATTTAACGCCTCCAAAACGGCGGTCGCGCCTTTGATATTCTTCTATTGCCTTATCAAATTCTTTTTCGTCAAAATCGGGCCAAAGCGTATCTGTAAAATAAAATTCCGAATACGCCGCCTGATACAGTAAAAAGTTAGAAAGTCTTTGTTCTCCGCTTGTACGTATTATCAAGTCAGGGTCAGGCATATCAAACGTATACAAATATTTGCTTATTTCTGCCTCGGTTACTTCATTTCTTCCCTCAGCAAGCATTTTATTTACCGCCTGAACAATTTCTGCCCTTGCACCATAGCCAAGCGCAACAGAAAAGACCAGTTTATTACAGTCTTTTGTCTTTTCGTGGGCGTTTTTAATAGCCTGCTTCACTTTTTCCGAAAACATAGAGGTATCGCCTATAATATTTACGCGCACATCGTTAGCAAAAAGCTCATCAATTTCTTTGTTAAAGTATTCAATTAAAAGGTCCATAAGCGCCGAAACCTCATCTGCAGGACGCGAAAAGTTCTCGGTAGAAAACGCATATACCGTAAGATAGCCAATATTGTTATCCGAGCAATATCTAACTGCCTTGCGTACGTTTTCAACACCAGCTCTATGCCCTAGCGTTCGCGGAAGTCCGCGCTTTTTTGCCCATCTTCCGTTACCGTCCATAATAATGGCAACGTGATTAAGGCTCCGCCTCTTCTCCATTAAAGCTCCTTTTTTGCCGATTAAACCGACATAAGTTCCTTTTCTTTTTCTTGTGAAACAGCATCAACCTTTGCAACAAACTTATCGGTAAGCTTTTGCATAGCATCCTCTGCTATTTTTTGGTCATCTTCAGTAATAGCGCTATCCTTTTTAAGCTTTTTATATTGATCCATAGCATCGCGTCTGATAGCACGGAGTGCAACCTTTGAATCTTCAGCATATTTACGAACCTGCTTTGCAAGCTCTTGACGGCGCTCCTCGTTAAGTTCGGGGAAAATAAGACGGATTACTTTTCCGTCAGTATTTGGGTTTAAGCCAAGGTCCGACATCTGTATTGCCTTGCAGATGGGGTTAACCATTGAAGCATCCCATGGCGAAATTAAAAGCATTCTCGGCTCAGGAGCCGAAATATTTGCAGTTTGGTTAATAGGCGCATTTGTTCCGTAATACTCAACGGTAATGTGATCTAAAACCTTTGCATTTGCTCTGCCTGCACGTATAGTTGCCATTAAATCCTTTAAAACATTGACGGTTTTATTCATTTTTTCCTCTGCCGTCATTTCGATTTCCATAATAAACTCGTTTGCCATAAGATACCTCCGTATTAAATATATAATTAACTACTATTATAATATCAAAAACAGGTAAATTTTACAAGAAAAAAATGCCCTTTCGGGCACTTTTTTACATTTTTTCATTTATATTTCTTATTTAATACAATTCCGAAGCAATATCCTTCTTCATAACCGTACCAAATTCTTCACCATTGCAGGCGCGCTTAATAGAATCTTCTTCATTAAGAGCAAACACAAGCACGCTAATATCGTTATCCTCGCAAATTGCCGCAGCAGTTGAATCAATAGCCTTTAACTTATCTGCAAGCATCTTAGTAAACGATAACGTTTTATAACGCTTCGCATTTGCATCCTTATTAGGATCAGAGGTATAAACGCCGTCAATATTTTTTGCAAGCAAAATAACGTCGGCATTTATTTCTGCCGCACGAAGCACTGCACCGGTATCGGTTGAGAAAAACGGGCTTCCCGTTCCTCCACCGAAAATGCAAACCTCGCCCTTTTCAAGATGTTCTATCGCCTTGCGTGAAGCATAAGGCTCGGCAACTGTATCCATCTGCAAACACGAAAATGCGCAGCACGGAATACCTTGGTTTTTAAGCGCATCCTTAACAGCAAGCGTATTTATAACCGTTGCAAGCATTCCCATGTGATCGGCAGTAACTCTATCCATATCCGTTCCCTGTCTGCCGCGCCAGATATTACCTGCACCGATAACAATACCTATCTGCACGCCTTCTTTTTGCATCTGACCAATTTGCGAAGCAACCTTTTTGATATTTTCAAAATCAAAGCCGTGGCCGTTTAATCCAAGAGCCTCTCCACTTAATTTTAATAAAACGCGTTTATACATAATAACCTCCGTTTTTAAAAAAAGGGAACACGTTTTGTGTTCCCGCTTTTTTTATTTTACCTGACTCATAACCTCTTCAGCAAAGTTATCCTGACGCTTTTCAAGACCTTCACCCATCATATAACGAGTATAACGACGAACAGAAATCTTTTCGCCGCACTTGATAGTAGCATCGTTAACAAGCTGCTCAATAGTAAGCGAGGTATCAAGCATATACTGTTGCTCAAGCAAGCAGTTTTCTTTATAATACTTATTAACAGCACCTTCAACGATTTTGTCAATAATCTTTTCGGGCTTACCGTCATTTATTGCCTTTGTTCTTGCAATTTCCTGTTCAGAAGCAATTACGTCTGCAGGAACTTCTTCTCTGCGAAGATATGCAGGGTTTGCTGCAGCAATATGCATAGCAATGTTATGAACTAAAGTTTTGAAAGTATCAGTCTTTGCAACGAAGTCTGTCTCGCAGTTAACCTCTAAAAGAACACCTATCTTACCGCCTAAATGGATATAGCTTTCTACCATACCTTCTGCAGCGATTCTCGAAGCCTTTTTAGCTGCGGTTGCAACGCCCTTTTCTCTAAGGATCTTAATTGCCTCATCTTCGTTACCATTTGCCTGAACAAGAGCCTTTTTGCACTCCATAAGAGCAACACCGGTCTTCTTGCTGAATTCCATTATCTGTTTTGCTGATAATTCTGCCATAATAAACCTCCTAAATTAAGCTTCGGTAGCTTCTGCTTCAACTTCTGCAACTTCTTCTGCTACTTCAGCTTCTGCTTCTTCAGTGTCAAACGACTCGCCCTGATTTGCCTCGATAATAGCGTTTGCCATTGTGCCGGCTAAAAGCTTAACGGCGCGGATAGCATCGTCGTTACCGGGGATAACGTAATCAGCATCGTCGGGATCGCAGTTGGTATCAACAATAGCAACTACGGGGATACCTAAAATCTTTGCCTCGTGAATAGCGTTAGCTTCTTTACGGGGGTCAACAACAAACATAACGTCGGGGATACCGTTCATTTCGCGGATACCGCCAAAGTTTGCTTCAAGCTCTGCCTTTTCCTTAAAAAGCTTTGCCTGCTCTTTTTTAGGAAGAAGGTCCATTGTACCGTCTTCGATCATCTTTTCGATCTTCTTAAGCTTTTCGATTCTTGAACGGATGGTCTTATAGTTGGTAAGCATACCGCCTGCCCATCTTTGATTTACATAGAACATTCCGCAACGCTTTGCTTCTGACTCGATTGATTCCTGTGCCTGCTTCTTTGTACCAACGAAAAGAACCTTTCCGCCCTCCGAAGCAACGTTAAAGATAAAGTCATAAGCTTCTTCTACTTTTTTAACCGTCTTTTGAAGGTCAAGGATGTAGATTCCGTTACGCTCGGTAAAGATATACTGAGCCATTTTGGGATTCCATCTGCGTGTAGGATGGCCGAAGTGTACACCTGCTTCAAGCAGGTTCTTCATTGAGATAACTGATTTTTCTGACATTTTTATGTCCTCCTTGTTTTTTCCTCCCCAAGTATGCTGCAAGCCTTACCCTTATGGGAACAAGTGCCTTGCCCTAATACCCGAGTGTGAATTCTTACAGATTATAGCATATACCCTATTTCTTGGCAAGTGTTTTTTTCTTTTTATTTAAGTTAATAGCATTTGTTTTTACATTATATTATTTCTGTTTATTACCCGTTTTTTGTAAATTTAAACTTTGTTTTTGCACTTCTTGACAGTTTTTACACAAAAAAGTATAATCATAATAAGGAGTGAGAAAGTTTTGAATATATTACACATCAAATATGCTGTTGAGATTGCAAAAAGCGGTTCGCTTAACAAGGCGGCAGAAAAGCTTATTATTGCCCAGCCAAACTTAAGCCGTGCTATTAAAGATTTGGAGACAGACTTAGGCATTACTATTTTTGAGCGCACTGCCAAGGGTATGACCCTTACGCTTGAAGGCGAAGAATTTATAGGATATGCAAAAGGCTTGCTTAACCAGATAGAACAGGTTGAGCAAATGTATAAAGCAGGCACCCCATTAAAGCAAAAGTTCTCAATTTCGGTTCCGCGCGCGTGCTATATTTCTGAGGCGTTTACACAGTTTTCAAAAAAACTTACAAAAGATCCTGCCGAAATTTTTTATAAAGAAACCAATTCTCAACGTACAATAAGCAATATGCTTAATCACGACTACAAACTTGGAATTATTCGTTATGCAGAAAACTACGATAAATATTTTAGTGCAATGCTTGATGAAAAAGGCTTTGAGTACGAGCTTATAACTTCTTTTACATACAACCTTGTAATAAGCAAGGAAAGTCCTTTAGCAAAAAAAGAAAAAATATTCTTTGCGGATCTTGAGCCTTATATAGAAATTGCACATGCTGATCCTTATGTACCTTCCCTGCCGCTTTCTAAAGTTGTTAAGGAAGAGCTTAACGACAATATTGGCAGAAGAATTTTTATTTTTGAACGTGCAAGTCAATTTGAATTACTTTCGGAAAATACAAGTACTTTTATGTGGGTTTCCCCCACCCCCGAAAAGCTTTTAAACAAATATGGTCTTATACAAAGAAAGTGTGTTGAAAACAAAAAAGTAGGCGCAACGGGAGCGACCGTTATATCGCAAAGACTTTTAAGCCCGTTTATATTCAGGGCGCGAAGCCTGATGAGGCGCGGATTGTAAAATGCGCGCAAAAGCAGAGTGGTAACACGAAAATTTCGTCCCTGTATTCGAAAGAGTGCAGGCTTTTTTTATTGGATTTTTCATCCGGATGGATGAAGGAGATACATATTTTTAAGGAGAGACATTTATGCCGCGTTATTATCAGAGCGAAATCGAATGTGCACCCGTTGAAACCTTGAAAAAAATGCAGGATGAGCGCTTGGTCAAGCAGGTAAAACATGTTTGGGAGAATGTCCCGTATTATCGGAAAAAGATGGAAGAAAAGGGAGTAACGCCTGATGATATCAAGGGCACGGAAGATCTTCATAAGCTGCCGTTTTTAACGAAAGACGACCTGCGTCTGGCATATCCTTACGGACTTATGGG
>JAZSMS010000137.1:0-4271 GCA_045536015.1 Clostridia bacterium | reverse complement strand
TATATAACGTTCATTAATCAAAAATTTGCAAGTGAGAGGTATTGTACCTGTAATGCGGTTATGTTATAATATATTTAAGGTGGTGTAGATATGAAAAAAACAATTATATTACTTATAAGTATGATTCTTATTTGTGTGTTGGCAGTTAATTTTTCCGGTTGCACAATTAAAATTCAGGCAAAAAACCTGATGGAAGACATTACACCAAACTATGTAAAAGCAGTTGACGATCTTAAATCTAAGGAAGCAGACGTTACAGATTTTGCAATTCGCCTGTTTAAAGCAAGTGAAGAAAAAGGTAAAAATACGTTGATTTCTCCCTTGTCGGTGCTTTGTGCGTTAGCTATGACGGCAAACGGTGCGGAAGAAGAAACGCTTCATCAGATGGAAGCGGTGCTTGGTATGACGACGGAAGAATTGAATCTGTACCTATACAGTTATATAAAAAGTCTGCCCAAGAGTGATAAAAATAAATTGAGTCTTGCAAATTCTATCTGGTTTACCGAAGATGAACGCTTTACGGTCAACAGGGATTTTTTGCAGACTACTGCTGATTATTACGGTGCCGACATTTATAAGGCACCCTTTGACGAGCAAACCTGCAAGGATATCAATAATTGGGTAAAACAAAATACCGACGGAATGATTAATGAAATTTTAGATGAAATTTCGCCCGAGGCTGTTATGTATCTTGTGAATGCTCTTGCATTTGAAGCAGAGTGGGTGGATATTTATAAAGAAAGTCAGGTAAAAACCGATATTTTTACAAAAGAAGACGGCACAAAACAAACCGTTGATTTTATGTACGGAGAAGAGAGGTTTTATCTTGAGGATGAAAAAGCTATCGGCTTTATGAAATACTACAAAGATTGTAAATATGCCTTTGTTGCAATGCTTCCTAAAAAAGATGCAAGCGTATCTGAGCTTGTTGCTTCTTTGAACGGCGAAGCCTTGCACGCGTTGCTTGAAAACAAAAAGTATGGAATTGTGAATACGTCTATTCCAAAGTTTGAAATAGAATATCAAGTGGAAATGTCAAAAATATTGCAGAATATGGGAATTACAAAAGCGTTTGATTATGAAAACGCAGAGTTTGAACGTCTTGGCTTATCAAATGACGGTAATATTTATATAAACAGTGTTTTGCATAAAACGTTTATTTCTGTTGGTGAAAAGGGAACCAAGGCAGGCGCTGCGACTGTTGTGGAAATGGCAGATAGTGCAGCAATACAACAACAACCCAAAGAAATATATCTTAACAGGCCGTTTGTCTATATGCTTGTAGATTGCGAGAATAATGTCCCGTTTTTTATCGGAACTATGATGGAAGTTGAATAGGAAGTAAAGAATAAGATGAAAAAAACAAAAATGATAACGCTGATACTGCTTTCTGCCGTTTTATCTGCTTTTTTAATATTTTTTACTTGTAAATGCGTTTATCTTTCGCCGTGGTGCTTTGCTGATAATAAAAATCTGACCGATGAATAAAACGAAATCATAAAAGAAACTGTACTTGAAAAAGTTAAACAACATCTTTCGGTTTTTTCAAAAGAGGAAAATGAACAAAACCGCGTTTTAATTTTTATTGACAGTAATTTTATGAATACTTTCAAAAAGGAAGAAACGGGGTACAAAGTCAGAGTACAGACGTATGGTATGGAAGAAGTTTCGTACGATTGCGTGTATGAAATCTATGTTTCAAAAGACTTTTCAATCTCTTTCTTTGGAATTGATCCTTAAAAGTATTGAAATGTAAAAACGGGTATGATATAATGAAACTGTAAAAATGACGTACCTTTTACAAAAATATAATATACTTAAGGATGAAGGGCTGTGAAGAAATGACACAAGTTAAATGCGAAAACTGCGGTACGATGAATAATATTAGCAATGAATATTGCGTATATTGCCGTGAAAAATTAAGATACCGAATTACGCTTGAAAAAATAGATAAAAAAGCGTGGGATGACTTTGTTGATTTTAAGCACGAGCGATATTTTAAGGTCTTTTCGCTCCATAAGCATAAAAAGCTGTTTGCAAATTTAAACTGGTCGGCAGGCTTCTTTGGCTTCAGATGGGCAATGTACCGAAAAATGTATAAGCTTGCTATAGTAGGCTTGCTTGTTGCAACGTTGCTTACGGCTATTACAGTGGTTATCACTTTTTCGGCACACGAACAAGAATTAACTCAGCTTGAGCAAATTGTAAATGCTTCAAAATCAGAATTTGAAGCAATGCGTGAGTCCGGTGAAATATATAAGGCAACGATAAAATCGCGTTATGATGCCAGTGTGGAAGTAGTTAAGCTGTATATGAAGATATTGCTTATATCTCTTTGGCCAAGCGTGCTTGCCAATATGCTTTTCTTTTTGTTTGGCGATTCATTTTATAAAATGTACGTAAAAAAGAATATAAATACGCCGCGCAAGGGTGGAACTAATATTTGGGCGGGACTGTTCTGGATTGAATTGATTTCGAAAGGGTGCGCTATTATAATAGCTCCTATATACCTCATTTTTTTATGATTGACAGTGATAAAACGCAAGGGTATCCCTCGCGTTTTTTACTTATTATAATAAGGTAAAGGAGATGAGTTTTTTTGAAAAAGATAAAGCAAGCGTTACTTGTCTGTTTTGCTTTAATTTTGCTTGCGGTAATATTTTTGCTGCTTGTTTTAACGGGCACTTTGCAATTAAACGGGTTAAACGTAAAAAAGTACGAAGTCTTTGGCGTTGACGTTTCTGCATATCAAGGGGAAATAGATTGGCAAACGCTTGCCAAGCAAGATATTTCGTTTGCGTTTATTAAAGCAACCGAAGGTAGCAGCTTTGTTGATAAAAATTTTACCTTTAATTTTGAGAATGCGCAAAAAACGGGCTTAGCGGTTGGTGCATATCACTTTTTTAGCTATGATTCGCCGGGAAAGACGCAGGCAGAAAGTTTTATAAGCACAGTTAAAGCGTTTGACGGTATGCTTCCGCCTGTGGTTGACGTAGAATTTTACGGTGATAAAGAGAAAAACCCGCCAAGCAGGAAAGAGGTTGAATGTGAGCTTAAGGCAATGCTTGATATTTTAGAAGCACACTATAAGCAAAAGCCAATTAT
Source organism: Clostridia bacterium (assembly GCA_045536015.1). Taxonomy (GTDB): domain Bacteria; phylum Bacillota; class Clostridia; order Christensenellales; family QALW01; genus JAZSMS01. The sequence continues at coordinate 1,166 of JAZSMS010000137.1, read as the reverse complement.
CTATGCAACCGAAAAGTCATATAAAATGTTTATAAGCGGCGATTATAATGAGTACGATATATGGATAAGGAACGTTATTTCAAAGCCCAGAATTTTTGATAAGCGTGATTGGACCTTCTGGCAATGGACAAATCGCAAAAAATTAAAGGGATATCAGGGTAAGGAAAAATATATTGACGTAAACGTGTTTAACGGCAGTAGGGAAGAATTTAATGCATATTTGAACAATAATACATATAAGTAAAATATAAAAAAGACGGAGTAAAACCGTCTTTTTTTATTTGTTTTTTAGGGGCGATATATGGAAATAACACAGTTGTCTTGTATCAGTGTTTCAAAACCGTTTATTTTAGTTGTGTCAACGCTTGATAAGGAGGATAAGGTTTTTCCAAAACATTTTATATAAGCTTCTTTTTTTGTCCAAACGGTTAAAAAAGCTACAAGAGCATCGTTGGCAGAATTAATAAATTCTTGCTCGGCTAAAGAAAAAAAGCGTGAAGAAATTCCTTTAACGTTATGCTCGCAAATTTTTTCGCAGTCAATTCCAAAATTTTTACTATCAAGCGCGATAAGCAAGGTATCAAAAGAATGAGAAACACCTAAAAAAATATTTTTGCAATTAAAATAAGGCTTACCGTTTTGCGTACGGTAAATTGTTTTATCATTAATTATAGTGCCCGTCTGCTTTAAATATTTTTCTAGTGCATCTAAAATAAACTCATCTGTATTTGGTTTACCTTCTATTTTATAAAAATACATTTTCATAAAAGTATTTTAACGCAAAAAAATAAAAATATCAAGTGTAAATAAGTTAAGATTAAATTATTGTTAGTTAGTCTTCTTGCTTATATTTTATTATACGTGCTTATTTTTTATTAAAAAAGTCAAATAGGATTAAAAAAGTTAAATAAAAGTGTTGCAAAAAAAGCTTCTAAATGCTAAACTTATTGCAATATCATTAAAGGGAGAAAAAATAATGAGAAAAATAATAGCAATAATTATAGCTGTTTCGTGCGTGCTTGGTGCTTTTTCGATTTGTGCAAATGCCCAGCAAGAGCAAATAGAACGTACCGAAAAAACAAGCATAGGTGCAATATATTACCACAACTGGTTTGAAACGTTTGACGAGTGGTGGAAATATGATAATGAATATGCGGACGATGTGC
>JAZSMS010000001.1:0-2529 GCA_045536015.1 Clostridia bacterium | reverse complement strand
AAGGCCGCGGGGCCCTAAACTAATTTCTTTATTCAACATTATATGCCGATTACTCTGTTTTAAATTTTTAATGCTTTTTTGTAAAAAACATTAACAATTTATGCTTACGCAAACTATTTATATACATAAAATTTGGCACGCAAACGGCGTGCGCAAGGGTGTTCTGCACGCTTAACTGTGTAATGTTTTCTTCGCAAGGCGGACCAGGGGGCGTTTCGATTCTCCCCCTTAAGAACTAATATTTAAATACAAGTTTTACCTGCAAAACTCCTTTAAAATTTGCACAAGCATATCGTTTTATATTTATCCCCAGATAAATATTTAATATGCGCAAGCATATTCCATACGCCACAGGGTGTATTTGGCTAAAAATAAAACCGACTGATTTCTCAGTCGGTTTTTTGTATTATTCTATGAAATCCTCATCAAGCTGAGTACTTGTAGAAAGTACATCTTGGGCTGTAAGCTTTGTGATTTCAACTTCGGGTTTAATATATTTCTTCATTTTAAATCACCTCTTACTCTGTAACCGTAATAGTTGCCGAAGAAATTGCGCTATAAACGGGAGCGCCGTCAACGATTACATATGCACGGAAGTAAAGCGTTTTGCCGTTTGCGTAGTTATTACCATTAGCATCCTTAAGACCCTTTGATACAACGTAGGTACCATTAGGTGTTGCACCGTTGTTACGCTCGGAAACTATAACGCGTCCGTCTGCATAGGTACCCTTGTTTCCTACTACAAGTGTTTCTTCAGTGCTAAATTCTGCAGTTTCTGAAATAATTACACCATAGGTGGTAATTACGCCTTCTGATGTTGAACGGTCAGCAACGATAACCAAACCGTTGTTTGTATCAACTTCCTTAACAGTAACTACTGCCTTAGGAGCATCAACGTCGCCATAAACAGCCTCAAGTTCAACGTCGCCAATAACGTAGCAAGTATATTTTGCCTTTGAAGAAACAACAGTGTCTGTATCCTTTATTACCCAGTACGAGAAGTTATCACCCGTAGCAGCAAAGGTTACGATTGTATAGGGCTCAACCTTACCGGTAGCGTCCGAACCATCCTGTTTCGAAACCGAAACATTTTCGCCAGTTACCGAAACGGTGGGCTTAGTTTCTTCACTAACATTATCGTTGTAATTTACAGTAATAATTACGTCTTGTGCAAAGCTTTGTTGAAGAAGTTCTTCTGTAGTATATTCTTCTTCACCTATCATATAAGTGCCTGCAGGCGTTTTACCATAAAGAGCAGGAAGATTGTTAAGAGCATCTGCAAGGTCATCAACGCTCACCTTTGCAAAAGCATACGGTCTTTCTTTATCAACTTGATATTGAAGGGTAGCATAAATAGGTTCATCGCCAGCTTCAACTAAAACAACAACAAGTCGTGTTTCGGTACCATAAGCACGAACAGTTGCTACACCGTCTTTTGCAAGGTTATCGCCAAACTTTTGTTCAGCATAATAAACCTTTTCGATACGATAGGTGTCACCCTCAATCGATACAGCGAAATCGGTATTGGTTAAAACGTTAGCAGCAAGACCATCTTCATAATAACATACAGAGATATCATTGTCAGAAACAATCTGAATAAGCTCCGAAGTTTCTTCGTCGTAACTGCCCATAAGATCAATAGTAACTCTATTTGCTGTTAGACATTCTTTAACAGAAATATTATCAAAATCAACCGAAGCTGCTTTTGTTAATACAAGACCAATAAAAACGTCTTTTGCAGCATCTTTATTTTCTACTACCCATTCAACCTTTGTCCATTCGGTTGAAAGTGCAAATTCTTCACTCTTTTGCGAGCGGTCGCTTCCATGAAGTCTGCCCGAAGCATTTGCCGTAGCAAAATATGCCTTTACGTCTGTTGCAGCCTCTTGAAGACGAACGTATGCCGAAACGTAATATTTGCTGCCTACCACAGTGGCACCAAAATTGCCATTATAGAAAACAGCAAGATTTCTCCAAGCATCACCTGATGCTGTCCAGTGCGAAGAAGTATCAGGCTTTGCATAATAGCCATCGCCATCCTGTCCTGCACCGGTTGCACGAAGACCTGAGATATTTTCGCCCTTTTTCTCCGTTGTGCCTTGCAAGAAACAAGCGGTTATGGCATTGCCAAATACTGATGCACTGTTTGTGTTTGCACCGGTTGCATTATATGCAACATTTGTTCCGTCGCCAACGTACTCAACCGCGTTTGCTGAGAACAGGTTAAAGCTGAGTCCGGCAAATGCTCCAACAGCAAGTGCTATCGAAAGTATAATTGCCAAAGTCTTTTTGTTCATAATATTCTTTCCTCTCTTTTTTTGGTTTTTCGTAGGACTTTGCGCCCTACTTTAATATTACAAGAATAAGATAGCATAGCAACCAATTCTTTTCAATGGCTTTTTTATTTATTTTTTGACACTTTTGATACTTTTTTAATAAAATGTTAACATTTTTTACCGTTTATGGAAAAAAATAGAAACCTACTTGATCTCAGTAGGTTTTTGTTCTTTTATTACGCTTTTATTCTTT
>JAZSMS010000077.1:0-11319 GCA_045536015.1 Clostridia bacterium | reverse complement strand
AGCATAGCTTCTGCAGAAAGCGAAGTGTCTGTAGCGCCGGAGTAAATAGGAAGCGAAGAATTATTTAAGTAATAGCAATTTGAATATCTTAAATTAGTACCGCCTGAAATTCCGCCCGAAAAAGAGTTGAAAGTTATTTTTCCTGTACTATAGCATTTACTTACGGTTACTTCTTTTAAAGCAGAATGTGCGCAATCGCCCAAAATTCCGCCAAGGTAAGCGTTTTGTGAATCTGACGAAACGTTACCGGAGTTAAAACAATTTGTAATTTCTATGTTACCCGTACTTGCCTGTGCAAAGCCAACAAGTCCGCCGCCACGGGAAGAGTTAACAATGATGGTGCCGCTGTTAAAACTTTTTGTAATTGAAGTGTCGGTGTAATCAGAACTCTGGTTAATTATTCCGCAAATACCGCCGCAATAACTTTGGGCAGAAACGTTACCATAGTTTTTTACAAGCTGCATTGTACAGCCTGCGGCGCGGCCGCAAATACCGCCGGCATTTTCGTCAGCAATGATGGTACCGTTATTCTCGCAGTTTGTAAAGGTAGAACCGTATGCTCGTCCACAAATACCGCCTACGTTTTTGTTGCCCTTTACATTTGCGTTGCTTATACAATTTAAAAAGATACATTCTTTTGCGCCGCCGCAAATAGCACCTATATTACTGTAAGGGGTACCGGTTGAAGCGTAAACGGTAATATCGCCTTCAACAGTAAGGTTTTTAAATGTTGCGCCTACTGCGTATCCAAACAAGCCCTTAAAATCTTTTGTAGAATCAACGTTTAAGTTCTTTATGGTGTATCCGTTACCGTCAAGCGTACCTGTAAAGTAGTTTGATGACGTGCCTATTCTTATCCAGTCTTCACTAAGCGTAATATCGTTAGTAAGAATATAATTTCCGCTTAAATTATTTGCAATGCTTTTAAGCTGTGCTTCGGTAGAAATCTCAATAGGTTCTTCTATTGCAAAAACCGATAGCGGTAAAAGCGAAAAACACAAAATTATACAGATAAAAAATCTAAATCTTTTCAAAATAAATTTCCTTCCAATTAATAGTATTACTTAATTATATCATAACAAAGTATATAGTGCAATAAGCCAAAAAAAGAAAAATCGGCAAAAGCCGATTTTTTAAAATAAATAGCGTTCGTAGCCAAGGTCGTCAAAGCGGAACAAAACGTATTCGCCTTTATATTCTTTAAAATCGCAGGTATAGGTGTAAGCATACTGCTGATAATAAATTTTTACAGCGATAGAAAGGTCGCTATCGGCAATATAAGCCTCCGAAAACGTGGCATAACTTACAGTAATTCCTCTGCCTGCATCGGTAAGATCGGATCGCAAACCGTCGGTAATTTCTATATTATAAATGCTAAAAAGATTCTTTAACGTTTGCTTTTCGTTAGTGCTCAATTTAACGTCGGGCGAAAATTGAAAAGAGATAAACTCAGGAGCTTTTTTTACTGTTTTATCTATAAATTTATTTACTGTGTGGTTGGCAGCGACAAAGTACGCCTTTGTAAGTGTAGAAGCATCTTCGGGAATTTCTATACCTTTACCTAAAACTGTGTAATCAGGCGGGGTAACTGCTTCGGGCTTAGTGGTGCACGAGCAGAGAAGAATACACATTAAAAATATTGAAAAAAGTGGTAAAAAAATCTTTTTCATAAATACCTCGCAAAACTTTATGCAATTATTATATTATAATATTTGATAAAATGCAAATATTATCGTATGAAGAAGAAAAATTAATGAAATTTAAACCGTTTTGCTCTACTTTGCTTTACAGAATTGGAAAAATTTTGTATTATATAAATACAAAAAATTATAAGGGGAACTTTACTTTTGGAAAATAAGATTCAAAAAGCATCAGTTAAAACGATGTTTTCAACAATAAAAAAATCAAAGGGTACTTTTTTAGGTGTGCTTATTGCATTATTGATACCGATTATGTTTATAAGCGGATACACTTTTTATTCTGATTATGCAACCTTTAACGTAGATTATACCGCGTTTGACGGAATAGAGTTAACTCCCGAGGCGCTTGTCAGCGGTGAAGCAATAAATTCGTTTTTGAATTCTACAGAAAAAGCACTTTCCTCTTTTTCACCAAGCGAATCGACAGCTACGCTTGCATTAAAGGTAATAAACTTTGTATTAAAGCTTTTAATAGTAGCTTTTGCCGCAGTTTTTGCTATAAATGCACAAAGCAATAAAAAAGCAGATGCTACCGAGCTTATTGTCGCTTCGGCAAAGCGCGTTTTAGGTATGGCGCTTATCTCAATATTCTTTGTATGGATTTATCAGCTTGCGTACAGAATGTTTTTCTCTTCAATTTTAACAATTCTTGCAATGCAAAGAATCGAAAATGAACCGCTTACGGCCGTTTCAACTGTAATTTCTACAATTTCCAGCGTTGCACTTATAACCTTTTTAGCATCGCTTGTGCTTTCTCATTTATATTTTACGGCAATAACCGTTTGTAAAAAAAGAACGCGTGCTTTGTTTGCGCTTAGCTATTCGCGCGCTATAATGAAAGGCAAAAAACAAGTTTTTAAGCTTATTTTATGGGTTTTGCTTGCGTTTTCAATTCCTGTTTTTATTAGCGCATCGGCACCGTTTTTAACAAATGTAAGTGTTAATATGGCAATAGGTGCCTTTGTATTAGGAGAAGTGCTTTTTGTCGTGCTTACTATGCTTGCGATAGTTTATCTTACGCCAAGACACACAGCTTTTGAAATAGAAAGCGATATAATAAATAAAATCCGTCAAGCGCAAATGCAGGCTTATCAGGCGGCAGGTATGCGTTTTGAAAAAGATAATAACGAAAATAATAATAACGAAAATAAGCAAGATAATAATCAAGAAGATAGTAAAGAAGATCCCGTAGAGGATAAGGAGCAAGAGGATGTCCGAAATTAAAAAAATGATGATATTACCGCTTAGAGGTGTGGTAGTATTTCCTAATATGACGATAAACGTCGAAGCACAGCGCAAAAAAGCCGTTGCCGCAATAGAAGAAGCAATGGCAGGTGATGCGCTTGTAATGCTTGTATCGCAAAAGGATCCCGAAATAAAAGAGCCCGAAAGCGACGACATTTTTAAAATAGGTACGATAGCAAGAATAAAGCAGATGGTACGCCTTCCTGGCGAAGCATTAAGAATAGTTGCGCAGGGTATCCAAAGGGGAAGAATACATTCGTTTGTATATAACGAAAACAGCTATTGGGGCGAGGTAGAAGAAATTGAAGAAGCAGTCAGCTTTGACGAGGCTGATGCCGAAGCGCATCTTCGCCTGATGCTTAAAGAATTTGAAGTTTTTTGCAAAAATGGCAAAAAGATTCCTAAAGAGGTTACGGCGGCAGTTGCAAAAATGCGCGTCCCGTCACTTGCGGCGGATACCGTTGCGGCGGCTGTAATAGACGAAACAAATGCAAGACAAGGCATTTTGGAAGAGCTTGACCCGATAGAGCGTATGGAAAAGGTTTTTGCATATTTGACAAGCGAAAATCAGATTTCTTCACTTGAAGAACGCGTTCGCGGTAGAGTTAAAAGCCAGATGGATAAGGCTCAGAAGGAATATTATCTTCATGAGCAGATAAAGGCTATTCATCACGAGCTTGGCGAAGAAAATGAAACAGAAAATCAGGAACTTTTGAAAAAGATTAAAAATTCCGCTATGCCCGAGCAGGTAAAGCAAAAGGCACAAAAGGAATTAAAGCGTATGGAAAGAATGCCGCAGGGGATGCCTGAGGCAACCATTTTGCGCACTTATATCGAATGTTTAATAGAGCTTCCGTGGAAAAATATGACGGAGGATAATCTTGACCTTGATAACGCCAAAGAGGTGCTTGACCGTGATCACTTTGGTATGGAAAAGGTTAAGGAAAGAATAATAGAATATCTGGCGGTTTGCGCGCTTTCGGGCTCGATGAGCGGACCTGTGCTTTGCTTTGTAGGCCCTCCGGGAGTTGGTAAAACCTCAATTGCAAAGTCGATTGCCGCCGCAGTTGGCAGAAAATTTGTGCGTATGAGTCTTGGCGGAATGCACGACGAATCTGAAATTCGCGGTCACAGAAGAACCTATGTTGGTGCAATGCCGGGCAGAGTTATCACTTCTATGCGCTCGGCAGGTACTGTTAACCCCGTGTTTTTGTTTGATGAAATTGATAAAATGTCGTCAGATTTTCACGGAGACCCGTCTTCTGCGATGCTTGAGGTGCTTGACCCAGAGCAAAATAATTCGTTCCGCGATAACTTTTTGGACGTTCCTTACGATTTAAGCAAGGTTATGTTTATAACTACTGCTAACTCGCTTGAAACTATTCCTGCGCCGCTTCGCGACCGAATGGAGATTATTCAGCTTTCAAGCTATACTGACGTTGAAAAACTGCAGATAGCACAAAGACATTTATTGCCCAAGCAATTAAAGGAAAACGGTATGAACGTTGGCGACGTAACCGTTTTAGATGAGGCAATGCTTAATATTATAAACAACTACACGCGCGAATCAGGTGTGCGCGAGCTTGAGCGTGTTATAGCTCATCTTCTGCGCAAATGTGCCTGCGAATTTGTTAAAAACGGAAAAAATCCCATAACCGTTGACAGCGAAAAGGTGCTTAATCTTATCGGAAAGCAAAAATTCTTTAGGGATGAGGTTTTGCTTGAAGATAAGGTTGGTTCGGCTACGGGTCTTGCTTGGACAAGCGTTGGCGGAGAAACGTTGCAGATTGACGTTGCGGTTTATCAGGGCAGTGGCGAGCTTTTGTTGACGGGTCAGCTTGGCGACGTTATGAAGGAATCGGCACGCACCGCACTTTCACTTATTCATTCGCGTGCGCAAAAGTGGAATATAGAAGAAAGCTTTTTTAAAGAAAAGGATATTCATATTCATATTCCCGAGGGTGCAACGCCAAAGGATGGGCCTTCGGCAGGCATAACGATGCTCTCGGCTATGATGAGTGCAATTACCCAAAAGCTTGTGCGCGGAGACACCGCAATGACGGGTGAGATAACCTTGCGCGGACGTGTACTTCCTATCGGTGGATTAAAAGAAAAGGCGCTTGCAGCGCACCGAGCTCAAATTAAGCGAATAATTATTCCAAAGGATAATTTGCGTGACATTGACGAAATTCCTACCGAGGCGGCAGAGAATATAGAGTTTATTCCCGTTTCTACAATAGATGAAGTTTTAGAAAATATACTTGTAAAGTAGTGATAAAAATGATAATTAAAAAAGCAGTTTACGATTATGGCTTTGCGTTAGCAGAGCAGTATAAGCCGCAACCGCTTCCCGAGCTTGCCGTTGCGGGTAAATCAAACGTAGGCAAATCAAGCTTTATAAATATGCTTACAAACAATTCAAAGCTTTCGCGCGTTGGGCAAACACCGGGCAAAACTATTTTAATAAACGCGTTTAAAATAAACGATAGCTTTTATTTAATGGACTTTCCCGGCTATGGCTACGCAAAGGTAAGTAATGCCGAAAAAAAACGTTGGGCATCGCTTATGGAAGGCTATATGCAAAACAGCGAGGCTTTAAAGGGCGTTATATTGCTTATTGATATTCGTAATAAGCCCTCAGAGGGCGATTTGCAGATGATAGAATGGCTTACCTATTATCAGGTGCCGTTTATAGTCTGCGCAACAAAGGCAGATAAGCTTAGTGCTTCGCAAGCGCAAAAGGCACTAATGGAGCTTTCAAGACAAACGGGCATAATTTTAAATCAGATTATTCCCGTTTCGTCAACAAAAAAAACAGGTAAAGAACAAACGCTAAAGGCTATTGAAGAGCTTTTGGCAAGATAGGAGAAAAGTATGAAAAAAACAGTAGCAGATTACGTTTTAACAATTCCCGATTTTCCTGAAGAAGGCATAATGTTTAGGGATATTACCACCGTGCTTCAGGACCCTGATGGCTTTACTTTAGCTATTGACGAAATGAAAAAAGTGCTTGAAAACACGCAGTTTGACGTCATTGCGGCGGCAGAGTCACGCGGCTTTGTATTTGCCGCACCGCTTGCATATCACTTTAAAAAGCCGCTTGTGCTTATTAGAAAAAAAGGCAAGCTTCCAAGAGAAACTGTTTCGGTTTCGTATCAGCTTGAATATGGCACTGCCGAGATAGAAATGCACACCGATTCGGTTAAAGCAGGGCAGAGGGTTGTTATTATTGACGATCTTATTGCAACCGGCGGAACAATTAAAGCAAGTGCCGAGCTTGTTGAAAAACTTGGCGGAACCGTTGCAAAGCTTTTGTTTTTAATTGAGCTTGAAGGACTTAACGGTAGAGAAGTACTTAAAGATTATGACGTTGAAAGTATAGTTAAATATCCCGGAAAATAATTTTACATAATAGTAGCGTGCTTTTTAGCACGCTATTTTTTTATGCAATAAAGCCAAAACAACACTTTTTTTAAAATGATTAAAGTAACATTAAAAAGGGTGATGGGTGCATGGTAGTTTACGTTGAGCTTGTGTTTATAGAAAATTTTATCGTAGATTATTTTTTATTAAAAGCAGTAGAATATTTTTGCCTAAAAAAGCAAAAACATATTTTGTTGTCCTCTAGCTTTGGTGCGGTGTATTCTTGCATTGCACCTATAAGTAAAATTTGCTTAAACCCCATTATAAAGTTTTGTGTGCTTGGTGCTATGCTGTTTATATGCTTTGGAAAGTTAAACCTAAAAGAATATGCGTGGCAACTTATTTATGCAATAATGTGCAGTTGTGCATTATATGGAATTGTATCAACAATTACGCTTTCGGGCAGTAATTTATTTAAACATAGCGACAAAATATTGTATAGTGATGATGCTGTTTTTGTTATTATATGTCTTTCTTGCTTATTTGCAGTGACGGCATACTATTTGCTAAAATTTATGGCAAAAAGGCACAAGCTAAAGCAGGTAAGCGCAACGCTTATTTTAAATGACCGCAAGCTAAATGCGGTCATTGATAGCGGAAATTCACTTTATTATAAAGGCAAGCCCGTTGTGGTAGTTTCTAAAAAAGCGGCAAGGTTAGAAGATAAAATTCCGTTAATAATACCATATTCGTGCTTAAAGGGTGAAGGTGCATTACTAGGATATGAAGATAGATTAATACTTAATGTAAATGAAAAGGATATTGAGGTAAATTGCATAATTGCAATAAGCGAAAAAGAAAGTTTTTCGGGGTTTGATGCACTTATCCACCCCGAGCTTGTAAGAGGGTGTGTTTAATGTTTAAAGAATTTTTGCAAAAAATAAGGGAACTTTTTTTGCCGGATGGAATATACTATGTAGGCGGGGGTCAAAATTTACCTGCACCGCTTGATGCAAAGGAAGAAGCCGAAGCACTTGAACAATTAAAGCAAGGAAGTGATGCGGCGCGCTCAAAGCTGATTGAGCATAATTTGCGCCTTGTGGTCTATATAGCAAAAAAGTTTGAAAACACGGGTGTTTCGGTTGACGATTTGACGGGAATAGGTGCAATAGGTTTAATTAAAGCGGTTAATACCTTTGATGCAGATAAACAAATTCGTCTTGCAACGTACGCTTCGCGCTGTGTAGAAAATGAAATTTTAATGTTTCTACGCCGAACCTCAAAAATTAAAGGCGAGGTTTCTTTTGAAGAACCGTTAAAGGTTGACTGGGACGGAAATGCATTATTATTATCGGATATTCTGGGTACTGATGCCGATATAGTTTATCGCGATATGGATAAGCACGACGACGTTAAAGTGTTGTTAAACGTTTTAAAAAAACTTCCACAGCGTGAACAAGAAATTATAAAATTGCGCTATGGAATTGATTGCCCGCGGGAGCTTACACAAAAAGAAGTTGCCGATAAGCTTGGAATATCGCAATCTTACATATCAAGGCTTGAAAAGCGAATAATAAAAAAGTTAAAACGTGATATGGCATAAATGTCTTAAAAGACTTTAAATACTAATAAAATATATACTTTATAGAATAAAAAATACAATGGATGGTATTTTTATTAAAAATAGGAAAAATGCTAAAAAAATGGTTGACAAAAAAAAGCCGTTATAATATAATAGTCACGCTTTGAAAGAAGCGTTTGGGAGCATAGCTCAGCTGGGAGAGCATCTGCCTTACAAGCAGAGGGTCATAGGTTCGAGCCCTATTGTTCCCACCAAACTGGTCCGGTAGCTCAGCTGGTTAGAGCGCTAGCCTGTCACGCTAGAGGCCGTGGGTTCGAGCCCCATCCGGATCGCCAATGCGGTAGTAACTCAGCTGGTAGAGTGCCACCTAGCCAAGGTGGATGTCGCGAGTTCGAATCTCGTCTATCGCTCCAAATTCGGCGCCATGGCCAAGCGGTAAGGCAAAGGCCTGCAAAGCCTCTATTCCCCGGTTCGATTCCGGGTGGCGCCTCCAGAAAAAAACACGTCCTTTTCGGGCGTGTTTTTTTGCGCTTTTTTACCCGTTTTTAGCTAAAAATGGGCTTTTTTATGCCAAAATGGGGGTTTTTGAGTGAAAATTTGCTTTCAAACATACAAATATACAAGTTTGAGAAAAATTCAAAAATTAAACAAATAAATATGCAAGTTTCAACCACAAAACTATTCCATTATGGAAGAAAGTATGGTAAAATATTAATATAAGTGAGGTGAGGGCAGTTGGATTCCTATATGAAAGGCGCAGTAGAGGAATATATTGAAAATAATAGAGCTGTTCTTGAAGATATGTGTGAGCGAGGCGTTTTCTCACCGGCGGACGTCGAAGAACACTTAGAAAGCATTCGTGTTAATATTGAAAAGAATATCGAATCAAATAGAGCGTATGCCTTGCTTATGATGGAGATGGATCGCTTCAAAGCTAAAACGAAGTACAATAATAATTATGTTTCTTTAACTGAAATTGCAAAGCTGAAAAACTTTAAGAATCCCAGTTATGTTATTCAAAGTTGGTTAAGGGATAGAAATACGCTTGAGTTCCTTTTTCAGTGGGAATTGGAAAACAATGTTGCTTTTGATATTCAAGGTCATCGCCAAGTTGAAAAGAAATTATCCGATCCTTCGTTTACTCTTACCCTAAAAATTTGGAAAGGGTATGCTCGTGCCATCGGTATTGAGTCTAAACAGGGAAATGGGGGAGGCACCTTTGCGCATATAGATATTGCTATTGATTTTTATGCGTGGGTCTTTCCCAAGAAACGGTATGAACTGATAAAACTGATTTCCGGTAAAGCTGCTTTTTTAGAGTCAATACAAAAAGAATTGGAAGAACTAAAAAAATGAAAACTTATGAAGAATTACGGTCATTTTGTAGATACGAGTGGCATAAGGGTTTCTACAATGCTGAAGACTCAATTGATGCCTTATGTCGTATATATTTCGAGGATTTTATGAAATATCCTGAAGATGGAGAGTTTCCATACTGCACGGCACACCAATTGTTGAGAGGATCTTGTCATCTTTTTGCATTAGGATTAGAAAAAGTATTTGGCTATGCTCCATATATCGTAGAGGGTAAAGACAAAAGAAGTTTTCATGCTTTTTGCCAGATATATAAAAGAGGTGTTTTGTTCTATATTGACGCACGTGGGATTACAACTAGTTATAATGAGTTTATGGATGTAGCAAAAGAATTTGTGTTAGGAGAGTATACCATCAGACCAATAAGTGCGGCTGATATCGAAGAATTTAGAAGAGAAGATATTTATTATGATATAGCATTGGATTTTGCTGTAGCTGTAATAGAAAAATACAAGAATTACTACACAATTGATGGAGAAAAGTCGCTTAAATGAAAGGTGAATTATGAATCTTAAAGAACAACTTAATCTATTTGTAAATGAATACAAAAACTTTATGGGGATTAGTCAGTTCCCAGAATTTGATTTGCAAACCAAATTTGCATCATTAGCTATTGCCGACTCTCAAGGGTTTGATTCTGCTGCAGTAACCGCTTATCAACCAATTACAGGTAAACATAGTTTATGTGTTAGCACGAACTTGGAATTATCAAAATATTTAATGTTCCATGAATTCACTCATATGTATGATTCTGAAATATATGTAAATGGTGATAAAGTGAGATATGCCGGTCTTTCGGGATATACGGAATATCATGCTTCTCAAGTTGAATTGGCTTGCTTAGTGGGAGCAGAAACAATTGGATGTATCCCATCGTTTTCGATGAATAAAGTTATATCCACATTTGCGGGTAATAAGACGGTATCTATATATGTTAAAGAAAAATATCAACATGCCATAGATTTATTCAGCAGAGATGATTTTCCTGCAAATATATCTACCCTTAAATCTGCTTTTGGGGTTCTTTATAATTATTGGGGTTTGCGTTCAATCTGCGAAATGTGTGCTACTGATTTTGTAGAAACAATCGATAATGAAGCGTTCTTGAAATTTATTCCCACAATGAAATTCTCACTTATAAACAATTTGATGCACGGATGGCTTGATAAAACAAAAGTTGATTTGAGCATTCCATTATACACAAATACTATTTTTCCTATCATCAAAGATTACAAGTTGTTGTAATGTAAAATAACAGTATTTGAAACTGAATTGACGTAATGTTTTTAGACAGAAAATCATGTGAATTTTTTGAAAGATAAAACCCTCTTATTGTATGCTTTATAAAAGATTGAAAGCAAGAAAAAGAGAATATTTTAGTGCCGAAGAGATAAGTTGGACTTGTTAAAGAATCAAGAGGAACCTGGCGAATCATTGTACAGAGTACATGGTTTGTCAGGTTTTTTTATTTTTTTGTTTTAACCCTGACAGTAGTTGTCAGGGTTAAGTTTTAAACTGTGTTCAAGAAAGGAGGGAGTACGAATGGGAACTGCCGAACGAAGGACAGAAATAATGCGTGTGCTGTGCCGGAGAAGACACGAAACAATTTCAAATTTAGCAGATGAGTTCGGTGTTTCCACAAGAACCATTTTGCGAGATATTGAAGTGCTTAGTGTCACAGAGCCTATCTATACACAGTGCGGTAGATATGGTGGTGGAGTTTATGTGACTGATGATTATTCAATGACACGAATGTATATGACTGAAAGGGAATTAAATCTATTACATAAATTATCCAAAATGGCAGATGAAAAGGCTACGTGTGAATTAAGTATAGAAGAAAACAAATTGTTTAAATCTATTATCTCGCAGTATACAAAACAAAAAAATTGAAAGGAAATTTAGTATGAAAAAAAGAGAAAAAGAACTATTTAAAAGTTTGTGCAGTTTCAAGGAAAAGGAATTTGATGAAAGTTTGCTTGATGCTGCAACTCCCGCAGTGTTGGGACATTTGTTTTTTAATCGTATGCAAGCAGTTGCTTTTGGTACGCTTGA
>JAZSMS010000081.1:0-10665 GCA_045536015.1 Clostridia bacterium | reverse complement strand
TCTTGACGGAACCGAGCTTGCTATAAGCGAATCGCAGGAGCGTATGGCAGTTGTTGTTGAAAAGGAAAATGTTGAGCGCTTTATTGCGCTTGCAAATGAAGAAAACCTTGAGGCAACTGTCGTAGCTACCGTTACCGAGGAGCCCAGACTGAGAATGCACTGGAGAGGTCAGACAGTTGTTGACATTTCGCGTGAATTCTTAAATTCTAACGGTGCCGAAAAGCATATTGACGTTATTGCTTCTAAACCTGAAAATTATCAAAAAGAGGTAAGCGGAAGCTTTACCGAAAATTATACTAACCTTGTTGGCGACTTAAACGTTTGCTCGGGTAGAGGCTTATCAGAGCGTTTTGACTCGACCATCGGTGCAGGAAGCGTGCTTATGCCTTTTGGCGGTAAGCATCAGCGCACACCTATTCAGGCAATGGTGCATAAGATTTCGGTTGAGAAAAAGCACACCGATTCTTGCTCGTATATGTCGTGGGGCTACAATCCCTTTATTACACAAAAAAGCCCATATCACGGTGCATATTTAGCAGTTGTAGAAAGCTTAGCTAAGCTTGTTGCTCAAGGCGCATCGTTTGAAGACGTTTATTTAACCTTCCAGGAATATTTTGAAAAGCCCAAAAAAGATGGCAGACGTTGGGGCAAGCCTATGTCGGCATTGCTTGGCGCTTTCCGCGCACAGCTTGACTTTGGTGTTGCCGCTATTGGCGGAAAAGACTCGATGAGTGGCTCGTTTGAAGATCTTGACGTTCCGCCTACACTCGTTTCATTTGCAGTTACAACGGGTAAAACAAGTGAGGTTATCTCGCCCGAATTTAAACAGGCAGGACACAAAGTAATTATTGTTTCGCCACTTTATTCGCAAAACGGTCTTCCCGACGTTGATTCGCAAAAGAAGTGCTTTGCAAAGGTTACCGAGCTTATGCGTGAGGGTAAGGTTTATGCCGCATACACTCCCACTTATGGCGGTATTGCCGAAGCAATTTATAAAATGTGTATAGGTAACGGTTTTGGCTTTACCTTTGAAGAAAAAGAAAAGCTTGAGGATCTCTTTGGCTATGCTTACGGCTCGTTCTTGCTTGAGGTTGATGCAGATACTGCAGGTCAGACCATAGGTTACATTTCAAGCGAGCCCGTTATTAAGTATAAAGATGAGCAGATTGCTTTATCCGAGCTTGATAAAATTTACGAAGGCAAGCTTGAGGACGTTTATCCCACGCTTGAAACCAGTGTAGGCGAGAAGACTGAAAAGTTCTCATTCAGTGCAACAAACTATGCTGCACCTGCAATAAAAGTTGCTCGTCCTAAAGTGCTTATTCCCGTATTCCCGGGCACAAACTGTGAGTTTGATACTGCAAAGGTTATGCGTGATGCAGGAGCTGAGGCAGAAATATTTGTAATTAACAACCTTAATGCTGCTGCAATTTCGCGCAGTGTTGAACAGTTTGCAAATAAGGTTAGCCAGTCACAGATGATATTTATTCCCGGTGGCTTCTCCGGTGGTGACGAGCCTGACGGTTCGGGTAAATTCATTATGGCTTTCTTTAGAAATCAGCAAATTAAGGACGAGGTTCATTCGCTTTTAAATAACCGCGACGGTTTAATGTGCGGTATTTGTAACGGCTTCCAGGCACTTATTAAGCTTGGCTTAGTACCCTATGGAAGAATTATGGATACTGATGAGTTCTGTCCTACGCTTACGTTTAATACTATAGCACGTCACCAGTCAAAGCTTGTTAGAACCCGTATTGCATCTAACAAGTCGCCGTGGCTTAAAAATACTCAGGTTGACGACGTTTATACTGTTCCGATTTCGCACGGCGAAGGTCGCTTCTTAGCAAGCGAGCAGCTTATTCGTACGCTTGCACAAAACGGACAAATTGCAACGCAGTACGTTGATTTAGAGGGTAATCCCACTATGGATATCCGCTATAACCCCAACGGCTCGGCATTTGCTATCGAGGGTATCACTTCGCCCGACGGCAGAGTTTTAGGTAAGATGGGCCATAGCGAGCGCACGGGCAATGGTCTTTATAAAAACGTTTACGGCGAATATGATATGAAGATGTTTGCTTCGGCAGTAGAGTACTTTAAATAATTAATAAAGAGAGGTAATTGTTATGGCATATCTTTCGGATATAGAAATTGCACAAAGCTGCAAAATGCAACCTATTAACGAGATTGCAAAGCAGATAGGCATTGATGAAGAATATATCGAAAACTACGGCAAGTATAAAGCAAAGGTTGACTATTCTTTGCTTAATGAAAAAACTAAAAAAGACGGAAAACTTATTTTAGTTACTGCAATAACTCCTACTCCTGCAGGCGAAGGTAAGACCACCACTACGATCGGTCTTGCTGACGGCTTAAAGCGAATTGGCAAAAATGTTGTTGTTGCACTTCGCGAGCCCTCGCTTGGTCCCGTTTTCGGTGTTAAGGGCGGTGCGGCAGGCGGTGGCTATGCTCAGGTTGTACCGATGGAGGATATCAATCTTCACTTTACGGGCGACTTCCACGCGATAGGTGCGGCAAATAACTTGCTTGCGGCAATGCTTGACAATCATATTCAGCAGGGTAACCAGCTTGGCATCGACGTTAAAAAGATAACTTGGAAGCGTTGCGTTGATATGAATGACCGTCAGTTGCGCTTTGTTGTTGACGGTCTTGGCGGCAGAGTTAACGGAACACCGAGAGAAGACGGCTTTGATATAACCGTTGCTTCTGAAATTATGGCAGTGTTCTGCTTGGCTTCGTCGATTACTGATTTAAAGGAAAGATTATCGCGCATAGTAGTTGCATATACCTACGACGATAAGCCTGTTACGGCAGGCGATTTAAAGGCAGTAGGCGCAATGGCGGCATTATTAAAGGATGCGCTTAAGCCAAATCTTGTTCAGACACTTGAGGGCTGTGCTGCGTTTGTTCACGGAGGACCTTTTGCTAATATTGCACACGGATGCAACTCGGTAATAGCAACAAAAATGGCTATGAAGATAGGTGACTATGCCGTAACCGAGGCAGGCTTTGGTGCCGATTTGGGTGCCGAAAAGTTCCTTGATATTAAGTGCCGTATGGCAAAATTAAAGCCCGATGCAGTAGTAGTTGTTGCAACTGTTCGTGCGCTTAAAATGCACGGCGGCGCAGACAAAAAAGAGCTTGCAAACGAGGATCTTGTAGCGCTTGAAGCAGGCTTGCCTAACCTTTTAAGACACGTTTCTAATATGAAAAACGTGTATAAGCTCCCCTGCGTTGTAGCAGTGAACCGCTTCCCCACAGATACGGATAAAGAAATTGAGCTTGTTATCAAAAAGTGTGCAGAGCTTGGCGTCAATGTTAAGCTTTCTACCGTTTGGGCTGATGGTGGCAAAGGCGGCGAGGAACTTGCAAAAGAGGTTGTTAAACTTTGCGAAGAAGAAAATGACTTTACTTTCAGCTATGAGCTTGACTCAACTATTGAAGAAAAAATTGCCGACATTGTTAAAAAGGTTTATGGCGGCGCGGGCGTAGCTTTTACGCCTAACGCTAAAAAAGAGGTTGAACGCTTAACAAATCTTGGCTTTGATAAAATGCCCGTTTGTATGGCAAAAACGCAGTATAGCTTTTCGGATGACCCAACAAAGCTTGGCGCGCCCGAGGGCTTTACGGTAACTGTTCGTAATATCAAGGTTTCGGCAGGCGCAGGCTTTATAGTTGCCTTAACGGGCGAAATTATGACAATGCCCGGTCTTCCTAAGGTTCCTGCGGCAGAAAAGATTGACGTTGATGAGAATGGAAAAATAACTGGTTTATTCTAAAGCTTTTCAACGAAGCGAAAGTGCCAAGTAATAAAACGCGGCAGATTTATGCTGAAATATGCTTGTATTATACTATATATAAGCAAGTAGGCATGAAAAATATGATTGACACAAAAAGTACATTGTGCTAAACTTAAAATATAATTTTTTTGTAGAAGGTGAAACTATGGAACATATTAAGACCATTAAAACTCGTAACTTATGTGAAAGCGCTAAAAACGGCGGTTGCGGCGAATGCCAAACTTCATGCCAGTCGGCTTGCAAGACCAGTTGCGGTATTGCTAACCAAAAGTGCGAGAATGCTAAGGAAAGCAAGTAATTGCATACCACAAAATGCCGCCGATTCGGCGGCATTTTTTCGTAAAGGAGAAAAAATAAATGATTCATCAATATAAGCTGGGCGGTTATAATATTGTTTTAGATGTTTGCTCGGGCTCTGTTCACGTGGTAGATGAGATTGCCTACGATATTATCTCTATGTTTGAAGAAAAAAGCCAGGAGGAAGTTCTTTTGGCAATGCAAGAAAAATATGCTACCCGTAGTGATATTTCTAAAGAGGATATTGCCCAGTGTTACGTCCAGGTAAAAAGTCTTAAAGAAGAAGGAAGGCTTTTTGCTAACGATGAGTTTGAAAAAATGGCAGGCGTGCTGAAGCAAAAAACTGCAGGTGTAGTAAAGGCTTTGTGCTTACATATTGCGCACACCTGCAATTTAAACTGCTCGTACTGCTTTGCAAGCCAGGGCAAGTATCACGGCGAGCGTGCAGTAATGTCTTACGAGGTGGGAAAGCAGGCACTTGACTTTTTGGTTGCTAATTCGGGCACGCGCCGAAACTTAGAGGTAGACTTTTTTGGCGGCGAGCCACTTATGAATTTTCAGGTAGTTAAAGATTTGGTTGCCTATGCAAGAAGCATTGAAAAAGAAAAGGGCAAAAATTTCCGTTTTACGCTTACTACAAACGGCGTTTTAGTAGATGATGATGTTATCGAATGGGCTAATCGCGAGTGCAGTAACGTAGTGTTAAGCCTTGACGGACGAAAAGAAGTTCACGACCGTTTTCGTGTAGATTATGCGGGTAACGGTAGCTGGGAAAAGATTGTTCCTAAATTTCAAAAATTTGTTTCCGCCCGCGGTGGTAAGGATTACTATATGCGCGGCACATTTACCCATGCTAATCCTGATTTTTTGAAGGATATTCAGACTATGCTTGACCTTGGCTTTAACGAGCTTAGTATGGAGCCCGTTGTTTGCTCTAAAGACGATCCTTCTGCATTGACGCAACAAGATATGGCTATTGTTATGGAACAGTACGAAAAGCTGGCGGAGCTTATGCTCAAAAGAGATAGTGAGGGCAAGCCTTTTACATTTTATCATTATATGATTGATCTCTTTGGCGGTCCCTGTATTTATAAGCGTATCTCCGGTTGCGGAAGCGGTACTGAATATATGGCGGTTACCCCTTGGGGTGATTTGTATCCCTGCCATCAGTTTGTAGGCGAAGAACGCTTTAAACTTGGCAATGTTTGGGAAGGTGTAACCAATACAGAAATTCAGGATGAGTTTGCTTCTTGCAACGTTTATGCTCATTCTGAGTGTAAAGATTGCTGGGCAAGATTATACTGCTCGGGTGGCTGTGCGGCTAATGCATATCATGCTACCGGCTCGGTTAAGGGTGTTTATGAAGATGGCTGTAAGCTGTTCCGCAAACGTATGGAATGTGCAATTATGGTAGCAATAGCCCGCGAGCTTGGAGAATAATATGGATACCCCCATTTGTGATTTTGTTAAGGAATATGCGCAAAGCAATACATTGCGCTTGCATATGCCGGGGCATAAGGGCACTAAGATTTTAGGAATAGAGCATTTGGATATTACCGAGATACAAGGCGCAGATAGCTTGTATGAAGATAGCGACGTTATTGCTAAAAGCGAAGCCAATGCAGGTAAAATATTCGGTTGCAAAACATTTTATTCTACCGAGGGCTCGTCGCAGTGTGTAAGGGCAATGTTATATCTTGCGTCGCTATATGCTAAAAAGCAGGGGAGAAGACCTTTAATTGCGGCAGGCAGAAATGCCCACAAAGCCTTTTTAACTGCCGTAGCACTGCTGGACGTTGACGTTTGTTGGCTGTATCAATCAAAAAATGCAAGCTATCTTTCGTGCGATCTGACGCCCCAAGAAATAGAAGAATATCTAAAAAATGCTGCCGAAAAGCCCGTGGCAGTTTATCTGACAAGTCCTGATTATTTGGGCATAATTTTAGATTTGCACGCTATTGCGGCGGTTTGCCATAGATATGACGTTTTATTGATAGTGGATAATGCCCACGGCGCATATTTGAAATTTATGCAAGAATCTATGCATCCTATTGATTTGGGTGCGGATATGTGTTGCGATTCTGCACACAAAACATTGCCGGTACTTACCGGTGGTGCGTATTTGCATATTTCAGATAAAATTAACGTACTATTAGGTAACCAGGTAAAAAACGCTTTGGCGTTGTTTGGCTCAACAAGCCCATCATATTTGATATTGCAATCGCTTGATAAAGCAAATGAGTATTTGAAAAGTTATCCTGTGCATCTTAAAAATTTGATTTTACAGGTAGACGCGCTTAAAGTGAAGCTTAAAAAACTCGGTTTTGTTTTGTTTGGTAACGAGCCGTTAAAGCTTACAGTTTATACAAAGCCATACGGCTATTTGGGCGAGCAGATGGCAGAGCTTTTGCGAAAAAAGCAGATAGAACCTGAATTTGCTGACCCCGACTATCTTGTGCTGATGCTCTCTGCCGAGATAGAAGAAAAAGCTTTGCTGCGCATAGAAGAGGCTTTTAGCCAAATTTTGCCCCAAGCACCTATTCTTACGCAAGAACCTGCCTTTAAAGAGGCAAAGAAAGTGCTTAATATAAGGGATGCTATGCTTGCCTGCTCGGAGGTGCTTCCGATTGAGCAGTGCGAGGGAAGAATACTAGCTATGCCGTCGGTTGCGTGTCCACCGGCTGTTCCTATTTTAGTTTGCGGCGAAGAAATTGACCAGCACGCAATTGAATGCTTTAAATACTACGGTAGCACGCACTGTACCGTTTGTTTGGATAAAGCTTAATCAAAATCAACATTGACAAAAAATGGGCATTATGATACAATGTTTTTTGTTATGAGGGAGTAGCTAGCGCCCTAAAAAGCGTAGCAAGTCAACAATCATGGCTTAAAAAGTCTGGCTTGCTTTAAAGTGCCAGACTCATGCAAAGCATAATAAGCTATGCATTGAGCAAGAATAAAACCAAGCATAGTTATTGTGCTTGGTTATTTTTTATAAATTTGGAGGAAAAAAACAAAAATGTCAGCACATGACGTAAGCAGGGAAGAGGTATTAACCTCGCTTAACACCAATGCCGAAACAGGCTTAACCAACGAGCAGGTTGTTACTTTGCGCGAAAAGTTTGGCGAAAACAAGCTTAAAGAAAAGAAAAAGAAAACACTTGCACAGCGCTTTTTAGATCAGTTTAAGGACGTAATGATTCTTATTTTGATTGCGGCGGCAGTAGTTTCGTTTTCTATTATTTGCGTTGAGAAAAATTGGGGCGAGCTTTTTGAGCCTTTACTTATAGTTTTAATAGTAATTCTTAACGCAGTAATGGGCGTTTATCAGGAGGGCAAAGCAGAAAAGGCTCTTGATGCACTTAAAAATATGTCGGCACCCCACGCACGTGTTATCAGAGGCGGCGAAGAAAAGATAATTAATGCTGCCGAACTTGTTCCGGGCGACGTTATACGATTAGAAGCAGGCGATTTTGTTCCTGCTGATGCACGCTTAATTCATAGCGTAAGCTTAAAGTCAGAAGAATCGGCTTTAACGGGCGAATCGGTTCCGTCAGAAAAGGATGCAGAAGCTGAAGTTAAAGAAAATGCGCCTATCGGCGACAGAACCAATATGGTGTTCTCGGGCTGCTCGATAACCTACGGTACTGCGCTTGCCGTTGTTACTGCAACTGGTATGGATACCGAAATGGGACGCATTGCAAACCTTTTGGATAACGAAAGTGAATCACAAACACCCTTGCAGCAAAAGCTTGCACAACTTGGTAAATACCTTGGTATTGTTGCTCTTGCCGCATGCGGAGTTATATTTGTAGTTGGTCTTATAAATGACATTCCTCCGCTTGAGATATTTATGACAGCGGTTTCGCTTGCAGTTTCGGCAATTCCCGAAGGATTGCCTGCAATAGTTACTATTGTTCTTTCTATCGGCGTTCAGCGTATGGTTAAGAAAAACGCGCTTATCCGCCGTCTTCCTGCGGTTGAAACGCTTGGCGGCGCTTCGGTAATATGCTCGGATAAAACAGGTACCTTAACGCAAAACCGTATGACGCTTACCCGCGCCTTTGTTGATGGCGAGACTGATGCCGAGGTAATAAGCGTAAGCAATAGCGAAAGCGTTAAAAAGCTTTTATCGTATGCAACGCTTTGCTGTGATGGCTCAGTAGTGTTTACCGAATCGGGCGAGCAACATATCGGCGACCCGACTGAAACGGCAATAGTTTTAGCTGCGCATAAAAACGGTATGCCCAAGGACGAATTAAATAAGCAATATCCCCGCGTGGCAGAAATTCCGTTTGATTCGGACCGTAAGCTTATGACCACTGTTAACGTTATTGACGGCAAAAACGTTGTTATCGTTAAGGGTGCATTTGATATGATGGCAACCCGTTGCGTTTCAGGTAATATTTCTGTTGCAAAGGAAATGACCGAAAGCTTAAGTGCTGATGCACTTAGAGTTTTAGCGGTTGCTTATAAAGAAATTGACGTTGTTCCCCAAAACCCAACAAGCGAAGAGCTTGAAAACGGCTTAACCTTTATGGGTCTTGTAGGAATGATTGATCCTCCCAGAGAAGAGGCAAAGGCGGCAGTTGCTGTTTGCCGCAAGGCAGGAATTAAGCCTGTTATGATTACGGGTGACCACGTTGTAACGGCAGTTGCTATTGCTAAAGAGCTTGGAATTTTCGTTGAGGGTGACCGTTCGTTAACGGGTGCCGAGCTTGATAAGTTGACTGACAGAGAGCTTGACGAGCAGGTAGAAATTATTTCGGTTTATGCCCGTGTTTCGCCCGAAAATAAAATTCGTATCGTTAAAGCATGGCAACGCAAGGGCCAGGTTGTTTCGATGACGGGCGACGGTGTAAACGATGCTCCTGCACTTAAAGCGGCAGACATTGGTTGCGCTATGGGTATTACGGGTACCGACGTTGCAAAGGGCGCCGCAGATATGACTCTTACTGACGATAACTTTGCAACCATAGTTGATGCAGTTCAAGAGGGCAGAGGCATTTATGCCAACATTAAAAAAGTTGTAGGCTTTTTGCTTGGAACTAACATTGGCGAGGTTATAACAGTTTTTGTTGCAATGCTCCTGTGGCATAAAACACCTCTTTTATCAATGCAATTATTGTGGATAAACCTTGTAACCGACTCGCTTCCCGCTATTGCTCTTGGTATGGAGGCGGTTGAAGCAGACGTTATGGACCATAAGCCCAAGCCTAAAAACGAAGGCATCTTTGCACACGGACTTGGTGTTCGCGTTGTTCTTCAGGGCTGTATGTTTGCTCTTTTAACGCTTATCGGCTTCTTTGTAGGTTGGCAAGGTAATGACGAATTATTGGCACACGGTCAAACAATGGCATTTATGGTGCTTGCGCTTTGCCAGATAGTTCAGGCTTATAATATGCGTTCCGAACACTCGCTTTTTGCAATAGGCTTCTTTACAAATAAAAAGCTTAACCTTGCGGCACTTAGCTCGGTAGTGCTTGTTGCGCTTGTACTCTTTACACCGTTAAATTCGATATTTGGCCTTGTCATGTTATCGTGGCAGCAATATCTTATTGCAGTAGGACTTATTTTAGTTCCGCTTTTTGTAATGGAATTATCAAAGCTTTTAGGCTTAATAAAGCATAAAAAGTAAATAGATTAAACCCCCAAAGGTTAAGCCTTTGGGGGTTTGTTTCATTTAAAGACCTTAGAATGTTTTGCATTAATGTCTTTTAAAATTTTTTGTTATTTTTTTTATTTGCATAATTTGGGATATGGTAGAAATAACAAAAATCGTTAACGGCAAAAGTGCTAAAAGCAAAGAAAATATAGCCATATCCTTATCACCTACAAACGGTGGATATATAACTATTGAAATACAAAAACCAATCGCAAGTGCAGAAACAATAATAGAGATAATGTTTGTTATATTGCGTTCAAGTTTAAGCTTAAAGGACAGTAAAACTTGTGCAACAATAGTGATTGAGTTAAAAGCAAAAAGTGTAAACAATATGCGTGCTAACCTGTCGCTTTTTATGGTGCCTTGTATAGCTTGTAATATGTCTTCGATATAAATAGCGTTTCCAGCTAAAACAAAAACAAACCAAGCACTAAAAAGCAATGCTAATATTAAAGATAAAAAAATTATAAGTATACGCTTTTTCATATATAGTCTCTTTGTGTGTAAAGATTATTTTTGATATTTCTCGCAAATAGCTAAAATCTGGTCGCACATTTTGCCTAAAACCTTGTTTGAAGAGCCTGAATTTTGCTCGATAACGCTGTATAAGCGCTTGTAGGCATCAAGCAGACGAAGATAGATAGGCGAGGTGGAGGTGACCCTTTTCTTTTCTATGCGCTTGCGCGAGGAAAATGCAACCTGACTTCCATCCGATAAATCAAACGCATCTGATGAGTATGGTGCGTATGCGTCAAGAGAAAGCTCTTGTTTAATAAGTGCGGCAAACTCATCACAAACGCCGTCACTGCCGTGATTTACAAAAACCTTTTGCGGCGAAAGCGTGCTAAGCCACGAAATAAGCATATTTTTATCGGCGTGACC
>JAZSMS010000076.1:0-5708 GCA_045536015.1 Clostridia bacterium | reverse complement strand
CTGGCTTCCCTCCTACGGTCCCGAGATGCGTGGTGGAACGGCTAGCTGTAGTGTTATTATAAGTGATGAGCCCGTTGGTTCACCTATCGTTTCTAAACCCGACGTACTTATTGCGATGAACCTTCCCTCTTTTGAAAAGTTTGAGCCAGACGTAGTTCCCGGTGGCATCGTTATTGCCGACTCAACTTTAATCGAAACTGCCTCAAAGCGTGACGACATTACCTGTCACTACATAAACGCAACTGCTCTTGCTTCGGAAAATGCTATGGGCAACCTTGCAAATATGATTATTATGGGTAAGCTTTTAAATGTTTTAGGCGATTTTAACGAAGAAAGCATCCGCACTACGCTTGCAAAGATAATTCCGCCCAAAAAAGCAGATATGCTTGAGGTTAACTTAAACGCAATGAAGCTTGGCGCTGAAAAGTAAGGAGATTGTTATGGATATTAAGATAATTAAAAACGATAGCCCTAAAGTAAAACCCGAGGCAAGCACTTTAGGCTTTGGTAAATTTTTTACCGACCATATGTTTATGATGGATTATTCGCAAGATCAGGGTTGGCATGATGCACGCATTATCCCCTTTGCAAACATCTCGCTTCACCCCGCTTCGACCGTTCTTCACTACGGCTCCGAAATTTTTGAGGGCTTAAAGGCTTACCGCCGTGCAGACGGTAAGGTTCAACTCTTTAGACCTATGGAGAACATTCGCAGAATGAATTCTTCTGCAGAAAGACTTTGTCTTCCTCAAATTCCCGAAGACCTTGCACTTGAGGTTTTAACAAAATTTGTTGCCTTTGAACAAGAATGGACACCTTCGGCAGAAGGCACTTCGCTTTACATACGTCCCTTTATGTTTGGTAATGACGAAACTCTTGGCGTTCATGCAGTACATAATGCAACGTTTGCTATAATAACCTCGCCTGTTGGCAGCTATTATAAAGAGGGCATTAACCCCGTTAAGATTATGATCGAGGATCAGGACGTTCGTGCCGTACGCGGCGGAACAGGCTATGCAAAATGCGGTGGTAACTATGCGGCAAGTAACCGCGCAGGCGAGCGCGCCGAAAAGCAGGGCTATTCGCAGGTGCTTTGGCTTGACGGTGTTGAGCGCAAGTATATCGAAGAGGTTGGCGCTATGAACGTTATGTTCAAAATCAACGGTGAAGTTGTTACTCCTATGCTTTCGGGCTCGATTTTACCCGGCATTACAAGAAAGTCGTGCATCGAGGTTCTTAAGAACAAGGGCTACAAGGTAAGCGAGCGTCTTTTAAGCATTGACGAGCTTGCAGCCGCCTTAGAAAACGGCACCTTAGAAGAAGCATGGGGTTGCGGAACCGCGGCAGTTGTTTCGCCCATCGGCGAGCTTTGCTACAAGGGTGTTAAATACACAATTAACAATGGTCAGATTGGTGAAGTAACTCAAATGCTTTATGATACCTTAACCGGTATTCAGTGGGGCAAAATTGAGGATACTTATTCCTGGACGTATCAACTTTAATAAAAGAGGTCAAAGCAAAATTTGCTTTGACCTTTTTATAACTATCTTATTTTTATATCTACCAAATAATATATAAAATAATTATCAAAATCTTGTTGACAAGAAATAAGCGCTATGATAAAATAACTGCAAATTTAATTAAATGCGTAGAAGGAACTATTCTTCAAACTCCCTTCATCACAGAGAGCCGACGGTTGCTGAAAGAGCGGTATGTAAAGTTTGTTAAGAAGTCTCATTCCGGAGCAGAGTGGCGGAAATAACAGTAAGTCACTACGGTTTGTCCCGTTATAAGACACAAGGCTTGTTGGAGCTTTGCAGTTGTTTATCACTTTTAAAGGATAATTCTTTAAATTTTGATTTGCATTTATCTAAGCAGAGGTTCAATACCCTCTGCTTATTTTATTTTAAAAGTTTGCCGCTTTCGCGGTTAAAAAAAGAGAGGTAAAAAATGAAAAACATTATTATCGCAGATGCAACTCTTTGTAAAAAGGATAGTCGCTTTGCCTTTAAAGAGAAGATTGAAATTGCCCGTCAACTTGAAAATCTTAACGTTGACGTAATTGAGCTTCCCGAAATTGAAAACGCAAAAGCTGATATCCTGCTTGTAAAGACAATTTCTTCTTTTATTAAAAATAGTGTTATCTCTGTTGCCGCAGGCATTGGCGCAGACAGCGTTAAAAACGCAATTTTAGCTCTTTCAACTGCAAAAAAACCTTGCGTGCGCATTGAGCTCCCCTGCTCGCCCGTTGGTATGGAATATTCTTGCCGTAAAAAGCCCGAAAAGATGCTTGAATATATTAAAGAATGTGTAAGTACAGCTAAAAATGCAGGTGTTATGGTTGAATTTTGTGCGCTTGATGCAACGCGCGCTGAAGAAGACTTTTTAAGGGCAGCTATTGAAGTGGCAACCGAAAGCGGTGCAACCACCATTGCAATTTGCGATACTGCCGCAAATATGCTTCCTGATGATTTTGCTACCTTTGCAAGCAAAATTACTTCTTATACCACCGCAAATGTTGCAGTTATGTGCAATAACAATAACGGCTTGGCAGTAGCTCAAGCTTCTCTTGCAGTTAAAAACGGCATTTCTACCGTAAAAACCGCAGTTGACGGTGAAACCGTTGACCTTGAAATTTTTGCCAAAATGGTTAAAAATTGCGGCTTTGACTACGGCTTTTCAACAAAGATTAAAACTACCGAATTATCGCGTATCATTAAGCAAATCAGATGGATTAATAACAAGGCAGAGTCTACCGTTACTTCAAGTACTTCTACTAATGAAGTCGACGGAATTCATCTTGATAAAAACGACGACCAAACTGCAGTAATTATGGCTGCAAAAAAGCTTGGTTACGATTTATCCGAAGATGATCAAACAAAGGTTTACGAAGAATTTTTGCGTGTTGCTTCAAAAAAGAACGTCGGCTACCGCGAGCTTGAAGCTATTATTGCCTCGGTTGCACTACAGGTTCCTGCCGCATACAAGCTTATAAGCTACGTTATAAACAACGGCAATATTATTACTTCGAGCGCACAGATAACACTTGAAAAGGACGGCAAAGCAATAAGCGGTGTAAATATTGGCGACGGTCCTATCGATGCCGCCTTCCGTGCTATCGACCAGATTATCGGTCACCATTACGAGCTTGACGATTTTCAAATTCAATCTGTTACCGAGGGTAAAGAAGCTATGGGCTCGGCTCTTGTTAAGCTTCGCTCTAGTGGAAAGCTCTATTCGGGCAACGGTATTTCTACCGACATTATGGGTGCAAGCATCCGTGCATATATAAATGCCGTAAACAAAATTATTTACGAGGAGACAAATTAATGAAATTATCATTTTCAACTAAAGGTTGGCATAATAGCTCGTTTAACGATTTTTGTGATATTGCCGTTGACCTTAAATTTCAGGGCATAGAGCTTCACAACGTAAATAACCGCTTGTTTACCGATAAAAACGGTGCTTTTCACGATTATTCTGCCGCCGCAACAGTAAGAATGCTCTATGAAAAAAAGCTTCAATTGCCCTGCATTGACGTACTGTCGGATATCAGCAATGCTTCTATTTATGAAAAAGCTACTAAAGAGGCAACAAAATGCATCGAGATTGCAAGTAACCTTAAAATTAAGCTTGTTCGTATCAAGGCTGAAGCAAATACCGATGCAGACGCAATAGATAACTGCGTTAATTTTATAAACACCATTCTTCCGCTTGCAGAAGAAAAAAACGTTACTTTAGTTATCGAAACCTCGGGCTTATTTGCAAAAACTGCCGTTTTAAAAGACTTATTAAACCGCTTTGCCTGCGATAATCTTGCGGCACTCTGGAACTTTAGCGGTGCCTATTTTGAAGGCGGCGAGTCAGCAGAAGAAATTATCAAAAATCTTGGCGCGTACGTAAAGCACGTTCATATTAACGATGCTATAAAGACTGCCGACGGAATCGAATTTTGCCTTATAGGCGAGGGAGAGCTTCCTATTGACGAGATGATGCTTGCGCTTCGCTCTGTTAACTATGACGGCTTTATTTCACTTGTTTGGGATCCTGCATGGTGCAAAGAGCTTGATGACCTTGAGATAATTTTTGCGCAGTTTGTAGGCTATATGAAACAATTCAGCGATACTTCGCGCAATGAACGTACCTTTTATTATAACGAGACTCATACTGGTAAATTTGTTTGGAAAAAAGACCTTTTAATTGACGCAACCTTCTCTGAAGTGCTTGATACTATGGTTGAGTGTTTCCCAGACCAATACGCCTTTAAATACACAACACTTGATTATACGCGTACTTATAGCGAATTTCGCGATGACGTTGACACCTTTGCGCGCACGCTTATAGCTCTTGGTGTTAAAGCAGGCAATAAGGTTGCAGTATGGGCTTCTAACGTTCCCCAGTGGTACATTGCCTTCTGGGCAACTGCTAAGATTGGTGCAGTATTGGTTACAATGAATACCTCGTACAAAATAAGCGAGGCAGAATATCTGTTAAAGCAGTCTGACACACACACGCTTATCATTACCGAGGGTGCAAAGGATACAAACTACGGCGAAATTATGGCGCGTCTTTGCCCCGAGCTTGAAACAAAAAAAGCAAACCAGTCGCTTCACTGCGCACGCTTGCCGTTTTTAAGAAATATTATTACCGTAGGCTTTAGACAAAAGGGTTGTCTTACTTGGGAACAGGCTATTGAATTATCCTCGCAGATTCCCGTAGAAGAGGTTTACCGTATGGCTGCCGCCGTTGATAAAGACGACGTTTGCAATATGCAATACACCTCGGGTACAACGGGCTTCCCTAAGGGCGTTATGCTTACGCACTACAACGTTGTAAACAACGGTAAATATATCGGTGACCATATGGACTTATCCACCGCCGACAGAATGATGATACAGGTGCCTATGTTCCATTGCTTTGGTATGGTGCTTTCGATGACCGCATCAATGACACATGGTACTACTATGTATCCCCTGCCCTATTTTTCACCAAAGCCTGCGCTCGCTTGCGTTCATAACGAGCATATTACCGCATTTAACGGCGTTCCTACTATGTTTATAGCTATGATGCAACACCCCGACTTTGAAAAAACCGATTTTTCGTATATCCGCACGGGAATTATGGCAGGCTCTAACTGCCCTGCCGACTTAATGAAAAAAGCCGCAGACGTTATGAATATGAAGCAGATAGTTTCGGTTTACGGTCAAACAGAAGCAAGCCCCGGATGCACAATGAGCAGCTATTACGATTCACTCGAAGTGCGCACCGAAACCGTTGGCAGCGCATTTGCAAACGTTGAATGTAAAATTATCGACCCCGAGACAGGTCTTGATTGCCCCAACAATGTTAACGGTGAATTTGTTGCACGTGGCTATAACATAATGAAGGGCTATTACAAAATGCCCGCCGCAACCGCCGCAACTATTGATGCTGACGGTTGGCTTCATACCGGTGACCTTGCATGTAAGCGTGACGACGGAACGTATATGATAACGGGCAGATTAAAGGATATGATTATCCGCGGTGGCGAAAACATTTATCCTAAAGAAATTGAGGAATTTATCTACACCTGCGATAAGGTTAAGGACGTTCAGGTAATTGGCGTTCCCGATAAGCAGTACGGCGAAGAAATTATGGCTTGCATTATCTTAAAAGACGGTATGGAAATGACCGCAGAAGAAATGCGCGCATATATAAATGCAAATATG
>JAZSMS010000031.1:0-5460 GCA_045536015.1 Clostridia bacterium | reverse complement strand
GTTCCCTTGGGCCACGGAACGATACCGTAATCGTCTTCCATGGTTTCAATCTGCTTATAGAAGCAGTTTGAAGAGAAACCGGGGTAATACCATGCAGTTGCACCTGTCATAAAGTGCTCAGCCGGCTCGGTTGAACCTGCTGGATAATAAGTAGCTTCCATAACACCAAGGACGTTAGCAAGCTTTAAGAATTCATCATAAGCCTCCATCAAGCGCTGACCCTTATCACCGGTGTAAACGAAGCTATCCTGCTTCTGACCGTTGGGAAGCTCGATGCACTCAACGAACTCTGTGTTATTACCGTTTGCAAGCGACCACATGAAAAGACCTGAGTTACCACGCTCGATAGGTGTTATTCCTAAAGTATTTTTGCAAGCTAACAATACTTCTTCAAACTTTTCCCAGTTCCAAGTTCCTTCATCAACCCACTTATAGATATCTTCCGCAGCATAACCTGCCGAAAGAACCATCTTTTTATTGAAAAGTAAGCAGTTTCCGCCTACCTCAAAGTGGATACCGATTTCGTCGGGAATGAAGAACCAAAGCTTTTTCTGATACTCGCAAAGGTCGTACTGCGAATATACGTTAAACTTATCTTCGTTTCTGAAATCATAAACGTCTTCGTGATCCGAAAGGGGCTCGATACAAGCACCGGGGTTGTTATTATAGAGATATGTATCCATCATTGAGTAAAGACCATTCTCTTTCATACCGGTAACTTCGGGCATACCCTGGAATGCCGACTGACGAAGCATTTCAGCACCGGCAGTTGTCGAGTTAACGTAGAAAATAATATCGATATCGTATTTACTTTCTAAGTTTAAAACGCGGTCATTCATCTGCTGTTCACGTTCGGTGTTACCTGCATAGGGGTTTTCCGATTTGAACTGGTACGACCAGAATGAATACTTGTCGCCGGGTTGGGTGAAATTTGCTTTAAGTGCCGAGCCGGAAACACCTGCTTCGGGAGTAGGTGTTGCGGTTGTGCCGCCATTGCCACTGTTAGGTGTGCATGCTACTACTGTTCCAAGCATAAGCACTACAAGCGCTGCTACAAATATAAATTTGAGAGCTTTTTTCATCAGATTTTCCTCCTAAAAATATTTATGCACAATAGTACATCATGATTATAGTATATCATTTAAATAGAAAATTTCAACTACATTTTACATAAAATTTGTAAACATTTTGTGAACGAGACGTTATTTAAATAAAAACTTCATTTTATTTACTATTGCCGTTAACGGGATTCCTATTAAATAGCATACAATCCCCTGCGAAGCGCCTATTAACAGGCACGTAGTTGCCATAACTGCAAGCGAAGGCACAGCATAAGTATTGATTGCAATTACCACTCCTACTATAACCGCATTAAATAAAACAGGTGGAAGCGGCGCAAGCCAGATTGACTTCATTTTTCTGGTTACAACCGCCGCCAAAAACGTTGCAAGCGTGCCGAAAATAATATCAAGTACCGTTCCGCCAAACAAATTAGCTATAAGGCATCCAAGCGTTACGCCCCACACTGCCTCGGGAAAGATAAACGGCAAAACCGTAAGAGCTTCGGCAAAGCGCAGTTGCATCGGCCCAAACGAAAGGGGTTGCATTACTATACATAACACCGCGTAAATTGCGGCTATTACCGCACCGCGTACAAGTGATTTTGTCTTATCGTTCATTTTATACCTCTTAATTTTTTAACTAAAGTAATTATACCAAATAATATGAGGTTGGCAAGCACTATTGCGGCACCTGCTGGAATATAGGCAAAGGCATAACTTGCTACCATTCCTGTAAAAAATGCAATTACAGAACTCACCGACGCAAAGATAATCGTATTTTTAAAGCTTTTACAAACTCCCGTTGCGCTTAATGCAGGGAAAACGATAAGTCCCGAAATAAGCATAGTGCCCATAACGCGCATACCTATTACTATTGCGCAGGCGGTTAAGAGCGCAAACAACACGTCAAACGGTTTTGTCTTTGTTCCCGAAGCCGCCGCAAATGCGGGGTCAAACGTGGTTGCAAAAATCTTATTATAAAAAAGAACAAAAACTAAAATCGTTACGGCGCAAAGCACCGCTGAAATTGCAACGTCGCTCTTTGTTACGGAAAGTATGCTTCCAAACATATATCCGTAAACATCGGTGTTCATTCCGCCCGAACAAGCCGCCGCCGTTATTCCTACAGCTATCGAGCTTGAAGAAATTATCGCAATAGCCGCATCGGAATTAACCTTTGAATTTTTAAGGCGCAAAAGCAAAAATGCCGCAAGCACCATAACGGGAATAGCAATATAAAGCGGCGCTACGTTAAGGGCAAGCGCAACACTTATTGCACCAAAGCCAACGTGCGAAAGTCCGTCGCCAAGCATTGACTGTCTTTTTAAAACAAGCGTAACGCCTAAAAGAGCAAGCGCAACCGAAACCATTATTCCTACTAAAAAGGCACGGATTAAAAACGGGTAGGAAAACATTTGCAAAATTATATCAATCATGATGCGGACAGCACCTCCCCGTAAAGTGAATACCAAGCTCGGTAGAAAGATATTCCTCCGTTTTGCCAAAGAATTTTACGTTACCTTTTATATGCAAAACCTTTTTTGCATATTTCGTTGCCGCCTCAACGTCGTGAGATACCATTAAAACGGTTATTCCCTTTTCTTTATTCAGTTTACTTATAAGCTTATATAATTCATCGGTAACAATGGGGTCAAGTCCCGTAACGGGCTCGTCAAGCAATAAAAACGAATCTGTTGCACAAAGCGCACGCGCTAAAAGCACGCGTTGCTTCTGACCGCCCGAAAGCGTGCAGAACTGCTTTTCGGCAATATTTTCTATGCCAAGAAGCTTTATATTTTCCTTTACCTTATTTTTTTGCTCGCGAGAGAAAAACGGTCCGCGCTTTTTGTTTAAACACCCTAAAAGCACAACCTCATAAACCGTTGCAGGAAATTCTCCCCTATCGGTACTTTGTTGCGGAAGATATCCTATATTTTTAACGTCAAAATATTGTATACTTCCACTCTTAATATTTATTATATTGGCAAGCGCGCGTACAAGCGTGCTCTTTCCGCTTCCGTTTTCGCCAACGATGCAGATATAATCGCCCTTTTCTACGGTAAAGGAAATATTATTTATTATCTCCTCATTTCCGTAGCCGGCAAAAACAGAGTCAACCTTTAAAATCATTTTATTCTCCAAACACTATTTTTAAGTTTTGTAAATTGTTTTGCATAAGCTCTAAATACGTTACGCCCGCATCAAGCTCTTTTTTAGAAACGTTATGGCACGAATGTAACAAAAGCATCTGTGCGCCCGTTTCGTCACTTATTGTTTTAGCAACCTTGGGCGAAATAAGCTCTTCGTAAAAAACAAACCTTTTGCTTTGCTTATTGAGTATATCAATAATCCCCGTAACCCTTTGCACGCTTGGGTCGGCGTGAGAAGAACACGAATCAAACGCGGCAACAAAATTTAAGTTGTAGCGCTTTGCAAAATACGTTAGTGAAAATCTTCCGCCATGGCAAAGCAAAACGTCTTGCTTATCCTTGCAAACGGTAAAAAATTCTTCGTCAAGCTTTTTTAGGTTTTCTATATATTCCTGCGCGCGCAAAGTGTATTTTTCAGCATTTTTCTCGTCAAGCTTTATTGCACTTTCTAAAATGCTTTCTATCATCTTTTGCGCGTTATAAGGGCTTGTCCATATATGCGGATCTTCTTCGTGATTATGATGCTCAGCTTCTTCTTGATGCTCGTGCTTGCAAAGCTCTACCTTGCTTGAAGCATCCACCGCATTTTTTGTGCTTTGCGCTATCTTTTGCGCCCAAGGCTCCATCTCGGCGCCCGTAAAAACAAACATATCGGCATCGGTTGCCTTTTTTATATCGCTTACCGACGGCTGATAGTTATGGCTCTCCATTCCTGCGGGCAAAAGCAAAATAACGTCTGCCTCGTTTTTAAAAATCCACCTACAAAAATCATACTGCGGAAAAAGTGTTGCAACTATTGTCAACCTTTTTTGTGGTTGAGGTTGATTTAGGCAAGAGCAAAAAACAAGTGGAAGCAATAGTAGTGCTATAAACGTTTTAAATTTTCTCATCTGCAATCTTTGCACAATCCGTAAAAAACGGTTTTACTGCTGTCAATTTTAAAGTCGTGCTCTTTTGCAACATGCTCGCTTATCCCCATAAGCTTTTCGCACGATAAATGCTCAAGCGTACCGCACTTAGTGCATTTTAAGTGAAAATGCGCTTCGGTGCAGTTTTTCTTTTGATAGCACGCCCCCTGCCCCTCGGGCAAAGCAAGTTTTTGAATTTTTCCCATGCTAACAAGCTTATCTAAATGGCGATAAAGCGTAGAAACGCCAATAGAGAGATTTTGCTTGTTTAAAAGCAAAAAAACCTGTTCGGCGGTAAAGTGCTTATCCCCCATACTTTCTATTGCCTGCTCTATTAAATCTTTTTGCTTTGTATTATAACTCTTTTTCATAATCTTCTCCGCAATATGAAAATGATTTTCATTTTCATATTATACCCTTTAGCAGAATTTTGTCAAACGCGAATTTTGTACTTTTATTTTTTTGTTAAGTGTGATATTATATATAATGTAAAAGATTTTCTTTAATTAAGGAGAGTTTTTATGGGCGAATTTTTTAGTAGAATATATTCTGCTTTGTCCGGTGGTATTTTAGGAACCAGCATAAGCATTTTTGACATAATTGACGTTATTATAATAACGGTAATTATCTATCAGGTGCTTAAATTTTTTAAAAACACAAAGGCGATTCACGTTTTAAAGGGGCTTGCTATTTTAGTTGTTGCCCTTGCGCTTGCTTCGTTTATAGGGCTCCCTACAACCACTTGGCTTTTATCAAGCCTTTTTACCTCGGGAATTTTAATTATAGCAGTTATTTTTCAGCCCGAGCTTAGACGCGCACTTGAAAACCTTGGCAGAAACAAATTATTTGGCGACGATTCGGTAGCAAACATAGAAGATGCAGTTTCTAACATTACAAAGGTGTGCGAAAATCTTTCGCACCGCAAGGTTGGCGCGCTTATGGTGTTTGAAAAAAATTCGCGATTAAGCGATATAGTAGCCACCGGTACAAGAATTAACGCTGATATTTCGGCAGGGCTTATCGAAAATATTTTTGAGCCTAACACCCCCTTACACGACGGCGCAGTTATTATTTCGGGCAATAAAATAATTGCCGCAGGCTGTTTTTTGCCGCTTTCGGAAAACAATACTATAGAAAAGACGCTTGGTACGCGCCACCGCGCCGCACTTGGAATTTCGGAGCGCACCGATTCACTTACCATCGTTGTAAGTGAAGAAACGGGAATTATATCTATTGCCTCAGGCGGTGAGCTTACAAGATATTTTGACATAAACGCACTTTCGGAAACTCTTACCGATTTTTATCAGACGAATAAAAAGCTTCACGTTTCCGTTTCTGAAA
>JAZSMS010000037.1:0-9767 GCA_045536015.1 Clostridia bacterium | reverse complement strand
ACTGAAATTTGTATTATAATTTTATTAATAAAATATAGATTTGATGACATGTAATTGAAAAAGCTTATGCAAAGCACATAAAAAACCGACTGAATTTCAGTCGGTCTTTTTGAAATAATTTTACTAATTTAAAAAATATAAAAAATATGTTATTGCAAGCAAGTCGGCACAGCCACCGGGCGAAACGTTTTTTTGAATAAACAGTTTATCCAAATTTTCTACAACTTCTGTTTTTGCATACCCGTCTTTTATTGCTTCTTGCACCTTTTGCTTTACCCAATCGGCGCACTCTTTTCCGCCGCGGCGTAAAACGTTTGTATCTTCTGTTATCGCTATCAGCTTTAAAAGAGTCTGCACTCCCGCCTGATTAAGTGAAAGCCCATCTTCAATCGCCCTTATATAATATGGTAGGCTTATTTTTATTTGAGGAAAGCCGTTTGCAACCTGCGCGCGCACACCAAAGGAATTATCATCGCCGCTTACTAGCGCAATTTTTGAAGATTGCAAAAATATTTCTTCAAGTTTTTTGCCGTTTTTACCTATTGTCGCAAGCAAAATTCCAAACGAATAGATGGCACCCGCGTGGGTGTTTACTCCACCCGTTGCGATTCTCATTTGTTCTTCTGCCTTTATTCCCTCGCTTTTTAAAAGGGCAAAAAGTTGTTTTTCGTCTGAACTGCCACTATTTTTTCCAATTAAAAAGCACTTTTCAAAATACGGCTTTATTGCCTTTGCACTTTTTAAAAAGGTTTTTCGGCACATATCGCTGTGACTTCCGTTATTTTGTCTGTCAACAAGCCCCGGCTTAGGCGTAACATTAACCTCGTATAAAAGTGCTTCGATTGCCAAATCAAAAACGTTTTGCCTTGCAAAATGGTCTTTTATAATATTTTGCGTTTTTTCAAAAAGCTCATCAGCAGAATGTGCTCTGCTTGCCGCACACTCTCTGCCCGCCTTTCCGCAGATAAGACAGCCGCGTTCGTTTGACCGCTCTAACTTTTTTCCGCTTGGCAAAATTACGTCAATATCAAAAAGTCTGCCAATAGGAGTGCTTTCTTCTATGTTAACGCAAATTTCTTTTATTTTCTTTCCATCTGCATTTATGCTCATATACGCACAACAACCTGTTTTTGCGCGTTCTTCGTCGTAAGCAACTATTTCATAAGCATCAAGGCTTTCTTCAAGCAAAGTTAATCCAAAATTAAAAGCACGTTCAATAAGTGGCGTATTTTTAACCTCTCCTGCAATATTCATTGTAAAGCAAACAATCGGAAAACCGTTTTTTAAAAGTTCTTTTTGCTTTTCGACTCGTCTATCACGTGCCGAAAGCACTTCAAAAAGAGTAACCTTTTGCATATCAGATAATGAGGTCCGACTGTTTTTTTTGCTGCTCGTCAAGCTTTTTAAGGTTTTCCTCCGCCTTGGGTCCAACACAGCCTATAAGCAGCCAGTTTTTACTGAATCTGTCAAAAACAAAATGATGCAAAAGCTTAAAGTTTTCTATCTGTCCCGTATGCGAAACGTGAATTCGCGGACCGGTACAATAATGCATCTGACCACCGATAGAAACGTGATTTATATCAACGTACGTTATCGGAATGTTTTCTTTTATCTTTTCATTTACCCTTGCCTCAAGTTCGGCAATATCAAATTCCGGCTTTCTATCAGGGAAGGTAATTGCAAAGCCGTGCTTAACGTCGTCGTGTCCGCAGCGTGTCATATCTTCTACCGGCATACACGTTTCGCAAAGATCCTCTGCCGAGTGTGCCATAAGACGATATTTAAGCGATTCGTACACATTTTTTCTTAACTCCTGCGGCTCGGGTCCGAATATTGTGGGGCGCGAAATTAAAATCTGCTCGCCAACACCTATTAAAAGGTTTGCATTAAAGCCCAAAAGCGGGTAAATAAGATCAAAATGTTCAACAATAACGCGCTTTCCGTTTTGAAGCGCCTCGATTATCGCATCGGCAAGCACGCTCATTTGCGTAAAGCCGTTTTCAAATCGAACGTCAAGATGATAAGTATGCGGTGTAAAAAATCCCGCGCTTTGCTCCAGGATGGGCAAAGGTCTAACGTAAACGCCGTCGTCGTCATTAGTAAGCTCAAGTCCCGGAAACATTCCGCGCAAAAGTGCGCTCTTTCCGGAGCCCGCCTCACCTATAACACCTATAAGCTTATCAAAAGGCGAAAGATAAAGTTGTGCAAGCTGCATCCCAAGCGCATACATTCGGTTATGTCCGCGCGGTGCAAAATAACTGCTTAATACGTGTGATTCCTGACGATCGTTCATTTTGTCCTCCTTAAGATTACCTCAAGCGTTGTTTGAGGCACAAGATTATAAATATTTTCTATCCTGCCGCTTTCTATCTCCTTGCGAATGTGGCTTGCCGAAACAGGTTGTTGATTTTCCTCAAGCCTTTCAATAACTACAAGTTCAATATTCTTTTGCGGCAACATCTCTTTAAGTGCATTGTTATATTCGTTTGTTAACTTTGAAAGCGGTTCACTGCCAACAAATCTTTTAACTATATTAAATTCGGGTGCAAAGTAGTTTGCAAAAATTTCTATATCAAGCTCGCACTGAATTTTTTGCACCTGATCGCGATTTTTTAGAAAGTATTTAGGAAACGTTGCCGAAGAAATTAAGTACGGGCCCGTAGGGAGTACTGTAACATTTAGAAGATGTTCTGTCCCCTTTTTTGCCATTTCAAACCTTTCGGCAAAAGAAAATTCACTTTTATCCTCTGATAACACAAAAACGTATACGTGTTCGCTTTGCTTTGCGGCAATTTCTATTAAAAATCTGTGCCCCAGCGTAAATGGATTTCCGTTTATAACTACTGCCGAAGCCGCCTTTGCGTTTTTATTTTTATCTAATGATGCAACAAAGTTTTTTACGCCGTCTTTTTTATTTTCCATTAAAAGTACATTTTCAGTCTTTGCAACGGGATAAAAAAACAAATCGGTAAACATTTGCTCATTTTGAGGTTTAGTATATAAAAAAAGGTGTGTTTTACCTTTTTTAAAGGCCTCTTGCCTTAGTGCCGTAACTATTTTTGCCGATATTCCCTGTCCCTGATACGTCCTGTCAACTGCTATAAGCTTTAAGACATTATCGTCTATTGA
Source organism: Clostridia bacterium (assembly GCA_045536015.1). Taxonomy (GTDB): domain Bacteria; phylum Bacillota; class Clostridia; order Christensenellales; family QALW01; genus JAZSMS01. The sequence goes on along the minus strand of JAZSMS010000037.1, from coordinate 6,638 downwards.
GCCACAACCAACAAGCGTTTCCTCATCCCAAAGCAATACTGTTTTTTCTACGTTTTCTTCTGCTTCAAGTCCAAAATTAACTAAAAGTGCATTACGTTTTTTTAATTTTTCACCCGATAAGCTATCAAGTACCTCTAAAAACATACTTCACCTACGCAACTTTTTTATTTATTATACAACATTATGCTTACTAAGAAAAGAAAAAAAAGAAAAATACCCAAAAATATTTGCATTTTTTTATATTGTGTTATACAATATCGTTGAATTGTTACTATATCTTTTATTAAAAGGTGGTTTTATTTGTGAAAATTTTACAACCTGCCGTTGCAGGTACGTTAGAATCAAGTGATGCCTATATTGAAATTTCACCAAGCGAAAATGGCATAACAATAGAGCTTGAATCAATAGTGAAACAACAGTTTGGCACTTCTATTGAAAAGGCGGTTTTAAGCACGCTTTCTGATTTAGAAGTTAAAAACGCTATGGTTCATATTATTGACCGTGGCGCACTTGAGTGCGTAATTCGTGCACGTGTTGAAACTGCAGTTGTACGCGGAGGTAGCAAAGATGCTTAGAAGTCTCCTTTTTTTACCGGGTAATAATCCAAATATGCTTATAAACGGCAATTATCTTGGTGCCGACGGCGTTATTTTTGATCTTGAGGATGCAGTTTCACCTCTTGAAAAGGATGCCGCTCGCATTTTGGTGCGCAACACTCTTAAATTTATGCAACACGACAAAACAAAAACCGTTGTAAGAATAAACTCGGTAGATACTGATTTTTGGCAACAGGACTTAAACGAGATCATCCCGCAAAAGCCGGACTTTATTCTTTTGCCAAAAGCAAGTACTCCCGGCGATATTACCGCAGTAGACGCTTTTATTTCTTCACTTGAGCAAAGCATTAATCTACAAAATAATTCTATCGGTCTTATCGCGCTTATTGAAACTGCTCTCGGTGTAGAAAACGCATTTTTAATTGCCACAGCTTCTAAAAGAATAAGTGCATTATTTTTAGGTGCCGAAGATTTAACTGCCGACCTTCAATGCAAGCGCACAAAAGAAGGTAACGAAATTGACTATTCGCGCAAGCGTTTGGTTGTTGCCGCACGCGCCGCAGGTATTGACGTTTTTGATACCCCGTTTACAGACGTTAACGATGACGAGGGTATTTTTGACGATGCATCTTATGCACGCTCGCTTGGCTTTTCGGGCAAGGCATCTATTTCGCCAAGACACGTAGGCGCTATAAACTCTGTTTTTTCGCCCTCTAAAAGCGAAATAGAATACGCTAAAGCAGTGCTTAATGCAATAGAAGAAGCGAAAGCACAAGGTAAGGGTGCTATCGCCCTTAACGGAAAAATGATTGATGCGCCCATCGTTGCACGTGCCCAAAGAACTATCGAAAGCGCAAAAGAACTTGGTTTAATTAAGGAGGCAGACAAATGAGCAAGCTTGTTAAAAACCTTAAAGAAGCTATTTTACTTTGCTCTGCACGCGACGGAATTTCGATTTCGTTCCACCATCATCTGCGAAACGGCGATTACGTACTTAATATTGTGCTTGAGGAGCTGGCAAACCAAAATATAAAAGATTTGTTTGTAAACGCAAGCTCACTTTTTGACGTTCACGCACCTATAATCGAGCATATAAAAAACAACGTTGTAACGGGAATAAGTGCCGACTATATCTCACTTGGAATAGGCAAGCATTTATCGCGTGGAATTTTATCTTCGCCGGTTCAGTTCCGCACTCACGGAGGACGTCCACTAGATATATCAAACGGCAAAACTCCCATTGATATTGCTTTTATTGCAGCCCCCACCGCCGATAAAAACGGAAACATCACAGGTAAAATAGGTCCCTCTGCCTGCGGAAGTCTTGGCTATGCCTTTGCCGATGCTCTGCATGCAAAAAAAGTTGTTGTTATAACCGATAATTTAATTGAAGGCACGCTTGAAAATCCGTCAATCAGCGGCGAACACGTTGATTTTGTTGTAAAGGTTGACGCAATCGGCAACCCCGCAGGAATAGTTTCGGGCACTACCAGAATAACGCGCGACCCTATCGGTTTAATTATGGCACAGCAGGCGGCAGAGGTTATAAAGGCATCAGGCTTGCTTAAAGACGGTTTTACCTTTCAAACCGGTGCAGGCGGTGCTTCGCTTGCCGTTGCAAAGTTTTTAAAGGATATTATGCTTTCGCAACAAATAAAGGGCGATTTTGCTCTTGGCGGAATTACGGGTTATATGGTTGATATGCTTGCATCAGGTTGTTTTTCGCGCCTTTTAGACGTACAATGCTTTGATTTAGCGGCAATAGAATCAATAAAGAATAACCCCAAACACAAAGAAATTTCGGCAACCGAATACGCTTCGCCGGAAAATAAAAACGCAGCAGTTAACTCGCTTGACGTTGTTATTTTAGGCGCGACCGAAATTGATACAGACTTTAACGTAAACGTACACACCGACTCGCTTGGTCAGATTATGGGCGGCTCGGGAGGACACAGTGATACTGCGCAGGGTGCAAAGCTTTCTATTATAATAGCACCAATGTTCCGTGCACGTCTTCCAATCGTTTGCGACCGCGTTAAGTGTATTTCTACTCCGGGCGAGGATATCGACGTTTTAGTTACTCAGGGCGGAATTGCCGTAAACCCCAAAAATAAAGAGTTAAAGCAACGCTTGCTTGACGCTTCGCTTAACGTTGTGGATATTTTTGAACTAAAAGAAAAGACCGAGCGCATTACCGGCAAACCCGAAGCAATTAAGCACGGCGATAAGATTGTTGCCGAAGTTTTATCACGTAGGGGCGAGCTTTTAGACAAGATTTATAATATTTAAAGGAGAAAATATGCGTACCATTACTGCCGAGCAAATAACTAAAACAGTTAAAAAGCTTTGTATCGAAGCAAACTGTCATTTAACAAAAGACGTAAAAGACTGTATAAGTTGTTTTCATAAAAACGAACCTTGGCCTCAGGCAAAGGAAATTTTAGGATATATAATAGAAAATTACAATATTGCCGACGAAAAAAATCAACCCGTTTGTCAGGACACGGGTGTTGCCTGCGTATTTTTAAAGATAGGTCAAGAGGTTTTTGTTGACGGAGATATAACAAATGCCGTTAACGAAGGCGTTCGTCAAGGCTACACTGAGGGTTATCTTCGCAAAAGCGTTGTTGCCGACCCTCTTAACAGAGTAAACACGGGTGATAACACTCCTGCAATGATTTATTTTGACGTTGTTCCGGGCGATAAGCTTGAAATAACTGTTGCTCCTAAGGGCTTTGGCAGTGAAAATATGAGCAAGATAGCTATGCTTCGTCCCTCTGACGGAATAGACGGCGTTAAGGAATTTATACTTAAAACTGTAGAAGAAGCCGGTCCTAACCCCTGCCCGCCGATAGTAGTGGGCGTAGGTATAGGCGGAACGTTTGATAAGGCAGCTTTGCTTGCAAAAAAGGCTTTACTGCGTCCGCTTGATCAAAAAAATGAAAATGAATTTTACGCCAAATTAGAAGACGAGCTTTTAGAAAAGATAAACGCTCTTGGAATAGGACCTCAAGGCTTTGGCGGAAAAACTACCGCACTTAAAGTAAACGTAGAATACTTCCCAACCCATATTGCAGGTCTTCCCGTTGCAGTAAACATCAACTGTCACGTTACCCGTCACAAAACGGAGGTGCTTTAAATGCCGATTTCAATCACCACCCCTCTTACAAAAGAAAAGGTTGCCTCGCTTAAAGCAGGTGATTCGTGCCTTATAACAGGTACAATTTATACCGCGCGTGATGCCGCGCATAAAAGACTTTGCGAGCTTATTAAGCAAAACAAGCCGCTTCCGTTTGATATTTCGGACAGTATAGTTTACTTTGTAGGACCAACTCCTGCAAAGGAAGGTCAGGCTATCGGCTCGGCAGGACCTACTACGTCATACAGAATGGATGCTTATTCTCCAGACCTTATTGCCCTTGGTCAAAGGGGTATGATAGGCAAGGGAAAGCGTGGCAAGGAAGTTATTGACGCTATGAAAAAGCACGGTGCCGTTTATTTTGGTGCTATCGGCGGATGCGGTGCACTTTTAAGCAAATGCATTAAAAGTGCAGAGGTTATAGCGTATGACGATTTAGGAGCCGAGGCTATTAGGCGCTTAACGGTAGAAAACTTCCCCGTTACCGTTATTATTGATAGCTTTGGAAACAATTTATACGAATTAGGTAAAACCAATTACTTAACCAAAGCATTATAACTTGAACCAGCCTCAAACGGCTGAATTCAGGCATATTTGTGCTTGTCGTCTTTATAAGGCGACAAGCCTTATTTTATCCTTGGGCACCCAAATCTGCTCAAAATTGAGCCGTTTTAGGTCGGAGATTTTAAAATGATAAAATTTTTGTTTTAACAAGGAAAAGCCCGCAGGTAATATTTGAATATTATCAAGGGCTTTGACACAGTAAAAACGTAAATTTTACATTTTAAAACTAATTCAAGTTACAATGCTTTGGTTAAATTCAATTAAATAAAAAATACTTAACGGAGCAGCATTTATACCTGCTCCGTTTTTAATTGTTACAATAATATTTGACAAAATTTACTTCCTGATATAAAATTGTTATATATCATTTAGAGGTGTTTTTTATGGAAAGCATTTATAAAATCAATCACGAGCTTGACATTCCTATTTACAAGCAGCTTGTTGACAGTATAAGAGTAAATATTAAGCAAGGCATACTTGCTGCAGGTCAGCAGCTACCTACCGTTCAGGAAATGACCGCCTCTCTTGGCATTGCGCGCGGCACGATAAAGCGTGCTTATGACGAGCTTGAGCACGCAGGCCTTATAGAAAAGGTTCAGGGACGCGGTACGTTTGTTCGCTATCAGCCTATAAATTCCGGCAGCAGAAAAGAGCAGGCTATGGCAGAAATTGATGCACTTTTAAACTCGCTTGAAGATATGGGACTTTCTAAAGCCGAAATTAATATCTTTTTAAATTTAAAACTGCGCGAACGTTCTGAAGAAGAATCTCTTTTAAAGGTTGCAGTTATCGAGTGCAATCCCGAAAATCTTTCGCAAATGTCAGAGCAGCTTCGTCATATTCCCGGCTTAGACCTTTATTCGTACTTAACTGATAGTGTCGAGCAATATCCGTATCAGATAAGTGATGATTTTTCTATAATAGTTACAACCTCGTCACACTCTGCATTTTTAGAAAAGGTATTGCCCGACCAGAAAAAGATTGCACGCGTAGCACTTCGCCCTTCGCCAAGATTTTTATCACACGTAATAAAGCTCCGCGCACGCGAAAAGGTTGGCATTATAAGTTATAGTGACCGTTTTTCGCAGTTATTGCTTGACACCGTGCGAACCTATGCCGAAGACGTTATTGCCTTTAAGCCATTTTCGCCATCAGGTGAAACCTCACTTTTAGAGTATACAAAAGGTAAAGATGCACTTATCGTACCTAAGAACTTTTCTAAGCTTTTTTCTTCTTTAGATAGCGAAATTTTAAATAAATTTGACGGAGATCTTATCGAAGCATATTACGAAATGGACGAGGGCTCGCTTTTATATCTTGAAAGAAAAATAAAAAAACTTCACGAAGAAAAAACAATTTAACCAATACTTATAAATGCGCCAAGTTTTTGGTGCATTTTTTTATATTTTTTTCTTCTTTAATACTATTCTTGCTTGACAAATGTTATATCCCATTATATCATATAGTTGTATAACAATTAAATTTTCAATGAGGTGTAAAATGAGCGAGCAAACAAAGAAAAAGCTTGTAATGGGTGTTATAGGTGCCGACGTTCACGCTGTTGGTAACAAGATTTTATATCACGCTTTTACTGAGGCAGGCTTTGACGTTACAAACCTAGGCGTTATGGTTTCACAGGAAGAATATATTGCCGCCGCAATAGAAACAGGTGCAGACGCAATAGTTGTTTCTTCTCTTTACGGTCAGGGCGAGCTTGACTGTCGCGGACTTAGAGAAAAATGCGACGAAGCAGGTTTAAAAGGTATTCCGCTTTTAGTTGGCGGCAATATCGTTATAGGCAAACAAAAATTTGAAGACGTCGAAAAGCGTTTTAGAGATATGGGCTTTGACAGAGCATTCCCCCCGGGAACCTCGCCCGAAACTACCATCGCGGCTCTTTACGAAATTTTTGGAATTGAGAAAAAAAATTGAAGCCCGTTTTACTTATAGACTTTGGCAGCACTTACACAAAGCTTACCGCAGTTGATGTAGAAGACGAGCGTATTCTTGCCTGTGCACAAGCGTTTACCACAGTAAGAACCGATATAAGCAAGGGTCTTAACAACGCGCTTTTATTGATAAAGCAGCAGACGGGAGAAATAGAATTTGAGCAATGCTTTGCTTGTTCTTCTGCTGCAGGCGGTCTTAAAATGGTAACAAGCGGTCTTGTACCCGAGCTTACTTCTCAAGCCGCAACACTTGCTTGTTTAGGAGCAGGTGCAAAAAATCTTAAAACCTTTTCGTTTGAGCTTACACAAAGTGATGTAGATGAAATTTCGCTTTTATCTCCCGACATTTTTCTTTTAACAGGTGGAACAGACGGCGGCAACGGCGAATGTATTTTGCATAACGCAAAAATGTTGGCATTATTAAAGCCT
>JAZSMS010000036.1:0-12523 GCA_045536015.1 Clostridia bacterium | reverse complement strand
AACCGGGTATAAGGCTTGAGAGCTCTTTCTCTTCGGTGCCCGATGCAAGCTTTTCTAAAAACGCGCGCGAATTGCATTGCCAATAAGTTTTAGGCTCGTCACTTTCACTTAAGAGGTCAACAATCTCGTCGTTGTTTAAAGCTGCTTCCTCTAAAATGTAGTTAAGCTCCAAGAGTTCTTCTGTTTTGGGCTCTTCTTGTATTGCTGCTTCAGCGGTCGGTTCTTTTAAATTTTGTTCTTTAAATACTGGCTCTTCGGAATCTTTTATAGTAGGAATATTTTTTTCTTCTGCTAAAGGATGCGTGCGGTAAAATTCCTCTTTTAAAGCACCTGAGTTACCAAACAAAAATACGGGCTTACCAAGCTTATCAAAAATTCCGCACGCACTTGGAAGCTTGTTTATTGGGGAACTGATAGAAACGTGATGCGAAAATTCGTAGCAGAAAAGCTTGCCGTCAAAAAGCACAAGGTAAGCCTCGAGAGGCTTGTACGCCGCACAGATGCGCGAAAAATTGTCTTCAAATTTAATAAAGCCGTTATCAAAACAAAGTAATTTATCAATCATTTTTAACACCTCGTTTTATTGTATGCTTTGTGTTTTTAATAAATGCTTAAATAAAAATAAAATACGCCCATTGCGCGTGCGCTCAGGATGAAATTGAACTAAAATTTTGTTTTTGCCGATAGCTTCTTCAATAACGTTGCCCATTTTCTGCTTTATGCAAAATTCCGGCGCAAGAACATCTATTGCCTGACGGTGAAGCGAGAAAACTTTTTCTTTACCTAAAAAATGAAAAACGTTAAAATGCGAAGAATCAATATCCTTAACGCTTCCACCGCAAAATACGTTTATTGTTTGCGCACCGCGGCAGATACCAAGCATAGCTTTGTTTCTATTTTGCTTAAAAGCCAAAAGCTCTAAAACGTCGCGGTAGACGTCAAAATCGCTACCTATATTTTTTTTGCCAAAAAAGTACGGCTTTATATCGCCGCCGCCAGAAAAAAGAATTCCGTCAACTGTATTGAGCTTATCTAAATCTGCAATTCTAAACACAAATATGGGTTCAATTCCTGCAAGCTTTAACCATTTAATATAGTTGACGGGACAAAAATTTCTTTTGCAAATTATTGCAACACGCATAAAATCACCAATATAACTATATTAAAAGAACTAAAATATTATTTGCTTTTTTTGTTTGCAATGATATAATAAAACAAAAACCTTAAAGGAATAATTATGCCAAGTAAAAAGATAAAATTTAATACGCGCTCGCTTTTGTCTATAGCGTTGTTTGTTTCATTTATAAGCGTGTGTGCGTGGATAACTATTCCGCTTGCAATTCCGTGTACTCTGCAAACGCTTGCTATATTTTTGGCTTGTTTTTATCTAAAAGCAAAAAGGGCGCTTGCAACAGTAGCAATATATTTAATTTTGGGCTTTTGCGGAGCGCCTGTGTTTTCGGGTTTTTCGGGTGGTCTTGGTACGCTTTTTACCGTGCAGGGCGGATATTTACTTGGCTTTTTGGCTATTCCTCTTGCGCAACTTGTTTTTGAAAAAAACAATAAAATGCAAATTGTTGCGCTTATATTAGGTACATTGGTTTGCTATGCAATGGGTGCTACGTGGTATTTTATTATTTTAGGAAGCGAAAACGGCTTTTTAGGTTTGTTTGCGGTGTGCATTTTGCCGTTTATTATTCCCGATGCAATAAAGCTTTTTATAGCGCATTTTATTTATAAAAGAATTAAGCCCCGATAAATCGAGGCTTTTTTTATTTGATGATAATAAGCTGTTGTCCAGGATAAACTGTGTAATCACTTGGAATAAAGTTGTAGTCCATGATTTTTTCAACCGTCGTACCTTGTGCATTTGCAATAGAAAAAAGTGTGTCACCCGGACGCACCGAATAAATAACGGCATTTTGCGGCGGCAGGGGAATGGTTACAACCTCACCGATGGGAATGTTTCTAACGTCGTCTATGTTAGGGTTAACCGCCAGAATATTTGACTGTGTAGTTGAGTATCGCTTTGCAAGCGAATAAACGGTATCGCCCTTGCGCATTCTGTAGCGAATAAAAGTAAGGCGCGGAAGATCTTCGTCGTTTTCCATTTGTGCAGTAGCGGGGGCTGTTTCTGTAAGAGTTTCTTCACAGTAATATGAGCATTGGCTTTTGACAAGCTCGGCAATTTGGTAAAATTCTTCCGTAACGGGAATTTTAATTATTTGCTCGGGGTAGATAAGCTCGGGCGAAGTAAGCTGATTAAGTTCAATAAGCGTTTGCAGGGGTACGTTAAATTTAAGGGCAATAGAAAAAAGCGTATCACCCTTGCGCACTATGTAATCAAACTCGCGTGTTAACATAAAAGGCCTCCTTTAATTATGTTTCTTTTTATAATATGTAAAAATGATTATCTGTGTGAATGCTTGCCAAAAAAACAATTTTACTATACAATAGTGGCGGTGAAAAAAATGAAAGAATTTGTTACCGTTAATAAAGACGGAAAATTTGAAGAAGTTATAAATAAATCGCGCTTTTTATCCCGCGCTTACCGCGTAGAAAGTGAAGACGACGTCCAAAAAGCACTTACGGCGCAAAAAAAGGAATTTCCCGATGCGCGTCATCATTGTTGGGCGTATATTTTAGGCGAAGCGGGAATGAATATGCGATATAGTGATGATGGTGAGCCGCAGGGTACCGCAGGCCAGCCTATGCTTGAGGTAATAAAAAAGCAGGGCTTAACTAACACGCTTGTAGTAGTAACACGCTATTTTGGCGGAATTTTACTTGGCGCGGGCGGGCTTGCAAGAGCGTATACCTCGGGTGCGGTAGGCGCACTTAAGGATGCAGGTACGGCTACGTTTGCCGATTCGTTTTTTATTGACGTTACGCTTGAATATACCGTCTTTTCTAAAAATGAAAAGAAAATCAGGCAAAGACAAGAGATAAGAATAGACAATATAGAATATCTGCAGGCAGTTACCTTGCACTTGATAATTAAGGCACAAGATAAGCAGGAGTGCGAAAGCTTTTTTGTTTCGCTTTCTGACGGCAGAGCAAAAATAGAAGAAATTAAACGGGAATTTGTTTTATGGGAGTTGTAAAAATCAAAAATTTAAAGCAAAATATCTTTGCCGTTGTTGCGGCAATGATATGGGGCTTTGCGTTTTCTTCGCAGTCGGCTTGCATAGCACTTGGAATGAAGGCTTTTACCTTTACGGCACTCAGAAGTTGGATAGCGGTTATAGTTTTAGCAATAATAGCCTTAATTTTTGTGCGCAGAAAAATCACAAAAGAGTATTTAAAGCGTGCGCTTTTCGGCGGAGTGTTCTGCGGATGCTTTTTGTTTGTTGCGCAGGTGCTTCAGCAGTTTGGCTTAGAGGGTACCGATAGCGGAAAAGGCGGGTTTTTAACAGCACTTTATATAATTATGGTACCAATATTAAGCATATTTTTAAAAAAGAAAACGAGCAAGCTTATCTGGATAAGTGCAATTATCGCAGTTGTTGGTATGTTTCTACTTTGCGTTGATATTACGCAAAGCTTTAGCGTAAACGTTTACGACCTTATTTTAGTTGCCTGTGCAATAGTTTTTGCGGGGCATATACTTTGTATAGATCATTTTGAAGACGTAAACGGAATACATTTATCGCTTATTCAAATGGCTGTAGTTGCAGTTATTTGTTCTATTTTGGCAATTATCTTTGAAACTCTCACACTTGAATGCTTTAAAGCATGTTTTTGGAATATTATGTATATGGGTGTGTTTTCTTCGGGTGTTGCCTACACGCTTCAGGTGCTTGCACAAAAGGGATCAAACCCAACGGTTATTTCTATGCTTTTGTGCCTTGAATCTGTGTTTGCGCTTTTAGGCGGCGCAATATTCTTGCACGAGGTGCTCTTGCCGCAAGAATATATTGGTTGCGCAATAATGCTTGTTGCAGTTGTGCTTGCACAGTTGCCGCAAAAGGAGAAAAAATGAAAAAACTTTTATATGTGCTTGGTATTTTACTTGCAATAGTAATGCTTCTATTTGTTGTGCTTTTTCATTGGTCGTTTTTATTTGTTGCGGTTAGCTTGATTTTATTTTCAATATTTATAAAAAGATAAAACTTTCGTTTAAAAGCGAAAGTTTTACTTTTTTATAAAATTGTTTAGCAATTAATGGCAATGATGAGTGTGTTTGTGTGACGATTCTGCAGCAATCTCAAAATAACAGTTCTTTTCGGTGCAATCTCTGCTTGTTTCGGTTTCTATCGTTGCGTGGCCAATACTGTACTCTTGTAATTTTTTTCTGATTTTATATTTAATTTCGCACGTGTCGCAGTCAGTAACGACGTGCATTGTTACAAGGTTATTGTGTTCGTCTATACTCCACAAATGAATATGATAAACGTCGATAACACCGTCAATTTGTTTGATTTGTTCTTTGATTTGAGTAATATTGATACCGTGAGGCGTTTTTTCAAGAAACAAATCTACAATTTCTTTTAAATTTCTGATTGCGCTGACGAGGATAAAAAATGATACGCCAATGGACATAAGCGGATCGAGAAGCGTAAACTCTGTAAAACGCATTACAATAGAGCCAATTAAAACTATGACCCAACCTAAAACGTCTTCAAGCATATGCAAATTAACGGCCTTTTGATTTAAGGAATTGCCTTTATGGGTAAATACTGCCGCACAAAAATTTACACAAACGCCAATTAAAGCAAAAACAATCGTTTCATTATAATTAAGCTTTACAGGTGTAATTATTATGTTGATGGCATTTAAAATCATTATAATTGAACCGATTAAAAGTATACAGGAGGTAATAAAGCCGCCTAGTACTGAATATCTTGCATAACCAAACGTGTGTTTTTCGTCAGGCTGTTTTTTACTCCTCTTTTCCAAAAAATACGATATACCGATGCTTGCGGCATCACCAAAATCGTGAACGGCATCAGAAGCAATGGCAACACTTCCACAAACAATACCGCCGAAAAATTCAAAGATTGAAAACGACAAATTAAGTAAAAAAGCAATTAAGATATTATTGTCAGATTTCATATAGCACTCCGTTGACTTTTGTTGTCACCTATGATACAATAAATTCAATACTGAACACAATGTTCGATAATATTATATAAGAAAAGAAGAGAATTTCAAGATACGATATTGATTGTTTATTCATTATTGAATAAAATTTAAAAAGTGTATGGAGAACAATATGGATAGAAGACAAAGAAAAACGCGAGAAGCTATTTTTAGCGCATTTACAGAACTGCTCTCAAATAAAGATTTTAATCAAATTACGGTTGGTGAAATTATAGAAAAAGCTGATGTTGGCAGAGCGACTTTTTATTCGCATTTTGAAACAAAGGATTTTTTGTTAAAAGAATTTTGCGAAGAATTATTTTGTCATATATTTGATGTTGAAAATAACGGGGGACAAGAGCATAGGCATATTTTTAATTGCAAAGGTTCAAACTCAGTTTTTTTACATTTGTTTCAGCATTTGCAAAAAAATGATAATAATATCTTGATGCTCTTATCATCACAAAACAACGATTTGTTTTTGCGGTACTTTAAGAGCAATCTTAAAACCTTGATCGAAAGCCATTTTGAGTTGTTTGAAAAACAAAAAAGTAATAACGTTCCCAAAGAATTTTGGGAAAATCATATTATATGCACATTTGTAAATACGTTAAAATGGTGGATAGATAACGGGATTAAGGAAAGTCCTGAATTGATAACAGAATACTTTTTTTCTGTGGTATAATAAAAAAAGACAGTATAGTGTTTGGCTATACTGTCTTTTTATCTGGAAGAAACGGTAATTTTATTTGCAATAAAATCAATAACCTGCTCACGTTTTATGTTTAATACGTATGCAAATTCATTGTATAAAATTTCTTCCGCCTCTTTAAAAATTCGCTCATCGGTAAGGTGTAATCGTTTGTTTTTTGCTTTGAGTAGAAGCTGACGTTCGTATAAAAGACGGATAAGTCGCATAATCTCAAGACGGTTACCTGAACTTAAAATTTCCTTAAAATGAAAGGCTCGCTTTTTATCATCATCTATCCACATAAGCGGCTGTAATGAAAGCGAGGCTATCATGTCGTCTATTTCTTTACGGGAAAGTATTTTTCGCATTTTTGCTTCACTTTCAGTATTTATCGGAATTGATATAGAATATGCTTGAGAAAAAACGGGAACAAGTTTATAAAACGGTGTATCATTGTGATAGATGATTTCGTCGATTTTGCAAACGCCGCGGGATGAATATAAAATAGTATCGCCTACAGAAAACATTTTTAAGCCTCCGAAATTTTTGTTACTACTATTTTATCTAAAAATTAAAAAAATTTCATAGGGCATTTTGCACAAATTGGTTATTGAATTTTGATTACGTTTAATTTGCTTTTTGTATCTAAAATTTTGTTTTTATCAGGTATTCCTCCGCTTAACGCGCACGCATTACCGCAGGCAGAGGCAAGTAAAAAGCTTTCATCTAAATTATTTCCTGCCAAAAAACCTGCAACGGTGCAGTCGCCGCACGCAACGGCTGATAAAACCTTACCTTTTATCGTGCGTGCTTTAAGTGTTTTTTTGTCGTTACCAACAAAAATTAAGCCATCTTTACCGCACGAAACAAGCACGTTTTGCGCACCCAGCTTTATAAGCTCGTTAGAATAAAAAATTATTTCTTCATCAGTTTTAAGTTGCTTGTTAAATAATTCGCCAAGCTCATAAATATTGGGCTTTATTAAATATGGCTTAAACTTAAGGGCATCCTTAAGACTGTTGCCCGTAGTATCAATAATAAGACGTTTGCTTTTAAATTTTTCGCAAATGCGCTTATAGGCTTCGTCAATTCCATTTGGGGCAGAGCCTGATAAAACTAACGTGTCAAAGTTTATGTTTTCAAGCTTTTTAATAAGCTTGTTAAAATCGTCAGGGCTAACTATAGGACCAACGGCATTGATTTCGGTTGCGCCTGCTTTAGCGTTTATCCGTGTAAAGCCGTTATTAAGAAAAACAAAATCGTTTGCAATATTATTTTTGTTAAGCAGATCTATAAGCCACGCACCCGAAAATCCTGCGCAAAAGCCAAGTGCAATATTTTTAACTTCAAGCGCGTTGAGGCAGGCAGAAACATTAATGCCCTTTCCGCCAAAGGTAATGCGCTGGGGAAACTTGTTAAGCGCGTTTAAAGAAATTTCGCCGTCAAAAAAGCAATCAAGCGACGGGTTAAATGTAAGCGTACAAATCATAAAATTCTCCTAATATAAGTTATATAAATATTTTATATCAATAAATTAAAAAGTCAAGTTTACAAAAATGCTTTTGGGGGTTATAATAATAAAAAATCACTAAGGGGAAACAAAATGGATCAAAACGAAAAGTTTACCGAAAGAGAAAAGCAACTGCTTGAAGACATTGAAGCGGCGGGCGCAAATGAGAATATGAAGCAAATGGTATATTCGATAATGCGTCAGCGCAAAATAAAAGAAAAGTCGGATAAATATTTGGAAGAACGTTTAAAAAAGACGGGCAAAATAACCGAGCAGGATAAGGTTGACGCGTTAATTGCCATTGCAGAGGAAGACCTTGAAGACGAGGCGTTTGTAAAGGTCAAAAAAAGCGGCGAGCAGCCTATTTCGGCACGCAAGCGTTTGTTTGAAATGTTTGTTCAAAAAAATATAGACGAAAAGAGTATACAGACAATTTCGTATATCTTTTCAACCGTCCGGGATAAAGAAAAGCTTGCGGGAATGACTATATTATTGCTTCAGCAAGGTAAAACAGGCGAGGAGCTTGTTAAGTTTGTAAAAGAAAAAAGCGAAAAAATAAAAGAGAGTGAAAAATGAAAATAGCGTTTTTTGATGCAAAACAATACGATATTGATTCGTTTGAAGAAGTTAAAGGCGATGTAAAAATAAAATATTTTGAAACAAAGTTAAACGAAGATACAGTTTCGCTTGCAAGGGGCTATGATGCAGTTTGCGTTTTTGTAAACGATATAGTTTCAAGCCAGGTTATCGAAAAGCTTAATGAATTTGGTGTGCATAATCTTGCGCTTAGATGTGCGGGATATAACAACGTTGACGTTTCGGCGGCACACGGCAAGGTGCATATAACACACGTTCCTGCATATTCGCCGTATGCCGTTGCCGAGCATGCTATGGCACTGTTGCTTACCATTGTGCGCCGCACGCATAAAGCGTATATTCGTACTAAAGACTTTAACTTTAGCTTAAACGGACTTACGGGATTTGATTTGTACGGTAAAACCGTAGGGATTATAGGTACGGGTAAGATAGGCAGAGTTTTTATTGATATTTGCCGTGGTTTTGGAATGAACGTAATCGCCTATGATAAATATCCAATGGAAAACAGTGATATAAATTACGTTTCGCTTGACGAACTTTATCAAAAAAGCGATATAATCTCGCTTCATTGTCCGCTTACAAACGAAACAAACGGCATGATAAATGCTGATACTATTAAAAAAATGAAAAAGGGAGTTATACTAATTAACACCTCGCGCGGTCCGTTGATCGAAAGCGAGGCGCTTTTGCAGGCAATAAAAGAACGCCATATCGGTGCGGCATGTCTTGACGTTTATGATGAAGAATCAAACGTTTTCTTTAGAGACTTTTCTAACCATATCATTTCTGACGACGTCCTGGCAAGGCTTATTTCAATGCCAAACGTGCTTGTTACGTCACACCAAGGCTTTTTAACAAAAGAGGCACTTGACAATATAGCGCAAACTACTATGAGCAACATTTTGCAGATACAAAACGAAGGCAAGTGCGAAAACGAGCTTTGCTACCATTGCGGAAAGATAGAAGTTTGCCGCAAGGAAAGATGCAGAAAATGCTTTTAAACAAAAAACCTCAGGAGCTCCTGAGGTTTTATTTTTTAAAAGAAAACAACCTTCTTTTTATCAACGTTTGATTGTTTATATTCCGACGGCTTTATTCCAAACATTTTTTTAAACGTAAGATAAAAATGCTCGGGTGTTTTATAGCCTGATTTTTTTGCAATTTCGCTTGTTTTTTCATTTGTAGAAAGTAAAAGCTTACACGCATTTTTTAAACGTACCTTATTTAATTGGTAGTTAAAGGAGTAGCCGAGAGAGCTTTTAAAAATCTTGCCTAAATAGTTTGGTGTTATAGAAAGTGAACGTGCAATTTCTTCAAGTGAAAGGTCCTCGGCAAAGTGTTCGTTTATATAAGCAAGTGCACGCTGAACAAGCTTATTTGTGTTATCGGGAAGCTGTTTCGTTGGCGAAACGCGCAAAAGCATAATTATAATTTGCGCAATAATTCCCGAAATTATAGTGGTGTTGAGAAGCTTGCGATCATCTAATTCGGTGTTTATCTGCTCGCAAAGCAAAAGAATTTGCTTTATTTCTTCCTCGCTAAAGCTTCCGCAAATAGTGCGCAGGTCAATTCCCGAAAAATGACGCAGGGCATCATCTACAAACTCGGCGCGAAAGCCAAGGTTTACAAGAGAGGTTTCTTCAGGAAAGTCCATTGAATGAAAGCCGTTGCTGGAAATTAAATAGGCATCACCGCGAGATAAAACGTATTCCTTGTCACCGATTTTGTGTATCATTTTGCCCGAAAGCACAAGCTCAAACTCGAAAAAGTTGTGCCAATGCGGCTCTACGCTTTTTCCTTCTTCGAGAGTGCGCAAGATAGCTGCAACATCATTTGTTGTACATACGGTTGTGTGGTCAATAAAGGATTCTGTTTGCATAAGAAAACCTCGAGTGTTGAATTTATTAGTAAATAGGCGTTTAAAACGCATAATATTACTTTACTTTGTAGTATAACATCATTTATAATAAATGTAAAGTTAAAAATAAAGGAGAAAAAATGAAAAAAATAATTTCATTTATAGTAATGCTTACACTTGTTATTTCGGCAATAAGTTTTACTTTAGTTGCAGAAGCAGCAAGTGAAAATTTGCTTGAAAACCCAAGCTTTGAAAGTGGACAAATTGAACCGACTAAAGCTTCAAGCTGTAAGTTAGAAATAAGCTCTGCACACGCACGCACAGGCTCAAAAAGCATAAAGATTAAAGATCGTACGGCAAACTACGGAACGTTCCAGTATGATGCTTACGAAATCGTTAATCAGCTTGGCTCGGGTATTTATGAATTTTCGTGCTGGGTAAAGGTGGTTATGCCTGCAGGCGCATCAAAAAACACGGCAAGTCTTTATGCGTTATTTACACCTACATGGACAAATAATTACGTTCACGGCGGCGGTAAACTTCAAGGAACAAACACTTATCCTTACCGTTCTTGGTATGGAGGAAGCAAGATTAACGTTGGTAGCGCGTGGACCAAATTAACCATTAGACAAGAGATTTTTAAGTATAAAGATTTACAGATATTATCCTCGCTTCAAATGTATATTTCACAGGATGCAACTGAATACAACACCCACAAGAACTTTGAAATTTACGTTGACGATTGCGAATTTAAAAAGATTTCTTCGCTTTCGGAAAATACGGGAAATCTCAATTTACCCGCACCTAAAATTCCTGCAAAAAACGCTGATGGAAGTGTAACACACGCTGACGGTAAGGTTTACGTTAACGACCCCAACATTGTTTACACAGGTAGATGGAATACCGAATACAATACCGTGTATTATTCGGGCTGGCAAAGCTGTGTAGAGGTTAAGTTTACAGGTACTAAAACGCTTAAATCAATGGGCAAATATAACGGAAAAAATATTGGCTCGGAGGTTTACGTTGATATTTTAGACGAAAATGGAAAATCAATAATTCCTGCGGCATATCCTCAACTTAATGAGGTTGGCAGATACGTTTATATGACCGAGGGAACAGATTTAACTTGCGGTAAGCTTGCGCTTGACCCCAACAAAACGTATACGCTTAAAATAATAGGCCGTTGGAGTTATTATCGTGCAGTATTCCAAGGACTTTATATGGATGCGGGTGCAAAAACTCTTCCTGCAGACGATGTACCTTATATTGAGTTTATAGGTGACTCTATTACAGAAGGTTATATTAACGAAACATATTCATCAGCCTCTAAAACGGGCGGTGTTTCAAGTCTTACCTGGACCGATTCGTATGCATATAGAACGGCGGCAAAATTGGGCTGGCACGCTTCAGCGGTTGCAAGAAGTGCTATTGCTGTTATTCGTCCCGGTAACGAGCTTATGCCCGAGCGTTATGAGCGTTTTTCAAACGTTGATCCTACTATGAAATATGATTTCAGCAAGCAAGATCTAGATTATATTGTTGTAAATTTAGGTACAAATGATAACTACTATATCAAACAAAGCGCAAACAACAAAAAGACTTATGCTGCAGAGTATAAAAAGTTTGTTCAAACATTGCTTCAAAAACATCCAAATGCAACTATATTCCTTATGGAGCCGTATTCTAACGTTACGCGTGATGCAGGGGGTGACGAAATAGAAAAGATTGCAGACGAGCTTGATAGAGTAGAATTTATTTCAACTGCCGATTGGAATCTCCATACCGAATCAACAATGAAAGATAAATATCTTACACCGGAAGATAGTATTCATCTTCTTCCTGATGCAGCCGACTATGCGGCAGAAAAGCTTGCGGCAGTATTAAAGGCATATCACGAAGAGGGCTCGATGAATAGCGAGGGTACAACACAAAACCCAACCGCTACACCCGATGATTCTAACCCCGACGTAACACCTGACGCAACCAACGTTCCTGGCACAACAAATAAACCTAATGCACCCGACGCAACAAGAGTTCCCACCTACGAAATTCCCGAAGAAAATAGTAAAAATCTTACTTGGCTTTGGGTAAGCTTAGGCGTTGTAGTAGCTGCAGTAGCCGCAGCAGTTGTTGTAGTTTTAAAGAAAAAGAAAGACGCAGTGCTTCGCAAGGATTTTAAATAAGTTAAAAAACATCAGTTAAAACATAAAAGACGGGCTAAATGCCCGTCTTTTTGTAATGTTCGAAAATATTGTATTAAACGAAACTAAATAACAAAATAATGCTTGAAAGCAAAGTGTGTTTATGCTATATTCAGTAAGGTGGATATATTTATTTGCACAATAAGTTAATTTTTGTATTTGGAAAGGAAAAGACAAATGAAAAAGTTTATTACTTTACTTGTTGCTTTTGCGTTATTGCTTGGAACGTTTTCGGGAATTTGTTTAGTAGCAAATGCAACAAATACGGGTGCTTCGCCTAACTTGCTTGAAATGTATGGCTTTAACCCAAACTTTGATGACGGGATACTTCCGTGGACTTTTGATAGTGCTCTCGGTGAGCAGTGCGATGAAGATTCTGCTGATGACGATGGCTATTGCGTAAAGGTTACGGGAAGAACACAAGCATATTCAGTACCGCGTCTTTCTCGTGCGCTTGATATTATTCTTGAACAAGGTGAAGGCACGTATTATTATTCTTTTTATGTAAAATGCGCTAAAAAGGGTGCAACCTGCAAATTTGGCGCACGCGTTCAGCTTTGTTGGGGTGGCTCTTATTCAGC